>DASZPL010000122.1:0-7024 GCA_035550315.1 Mycobacteriales bacterium
CGACGGCATCAGCCGCGAGCGGGGATGGGGTCGAGAGGGTGAGACGTTCCGGGTGCGCGACGAGCTGACGCGCTACGCGTCCGCGGTCGCCGCGGCCGAGCGGATCGTGCCGGGCTGGTTCGGCCTCGGCGACCTCGACCTGGCAACGCACCTGCTGCGCAGCAGCTGGCTCGCCGACGGGGTCGAGCTGTCGACGGTGATCCGATGGCTCGGCCAACGGTGGCCGACCGGCATCACGGTGCTGCCCGCCAGCGACGACCCCATCGAGACGTGGGTGCAGCTGGCCGACCGCGCGGTCCACTTCCAGGAGTGGTGGGTGCGCCTGCACGCCGACGTCCCGGCGCTCGGCTTCGATGTCCGTGGCGCGGCGGATGCCAAACCCGCGCCGGGCGTGGTCGAGGCGATCGAGTCCGCGGATGTGGTCGTGCTCGCGCCGAGCAATCCGGTCGTCTCGATCGGGGTGATCCTGGCGATCCCCGGCATCGCCGAGAGCGTGCGGGCGACCGCGGCTGCGGTCGTCGGCCTGTCGCCGATCGTCGGCGGCGCACCGGTCCGCGGCATGGCAGACGCGTGCCTGCAGGCGATCGGCGTCGACACCACCGCGGAGGCGGTCGCCCGGCACTACGGCGCGCGCCGTACCGGCGGGCTGATCGACGGCTGGCTCGTGGACGACGTCGACGCCGATGCCGTCGGCTCGCTGGTTCGTGATGGCTTCGGCGCGGCTGCGGTCCCGTTGCTGATGCATGACGTCGAGGCGAGCGCCGCCATGGCGCGGGCGGCCATCGACCTGGTCTGCGGGGAGCGCCGATGACGGCGACGTCGCTCGAGATCCGAGCCGTCGAAGGCATCCCCGAGGTCGTCGAGGGGGACGACCTGGCGGCCTTGATCACCGAGGCCGGGGCCGACCTCCGTGACGGCGACGTCGTCGTGGTCACGAGCAAGGTGGTGTCGAAGTCGGAAGGCCGTCTCGTCAGGGGCAGCCGCGAAGAGCACCTGGCCGCCGAGACGGTCCGCGTCGTCGCGAGACGCGGGCGTACCCAGATCGTGCAGACGCGCCACGGCTTCGTGCTCGCCGCGGCCGGCATCGACGCGAGCAATGTCCCGGCCGGCACCGTCGCGTTGCTGCCCATCGACCCGGACGCCTCCGCGCGCACGATTCGCGCGGGGCTGCGCGAACGCCTCGGCGTCGACGTCGCGGTGATCGTCACCGACACGATGGGCCGGCCGTGGCGTGACGGAGTGGTCGACACCGCGATCGGCGCCGCCGGGATCGAGGTGCTCGACGACCTGCGCGGCAGCACGGACTCCTACGGACAGATCCTCGAGGTGACCGTGACCGCGCTGGCCGACGAGCTCGCCGCGGCGGCCGACCTGGTCAAAGGCAAGCTCGAAGGACGACCGGTCGCGGTGATCCGCGGTTTCGACGTACGACGACCCAAGGACGAAGACCTCGGCGCCCGGCCGCTGGTGCGCCCGGCCGCCGACGACATGTTCGCCCGCGGAACCCACGACGCGATCGAGGAAGTGGTGCGCGACAGCGCGCCGGTCGAGGTCGACGCCGGCGGCGCCGCCGACCTCGCCGCCGTCCGGCGAGCCGTGGCCTCACTCGGCGAGACGCGGGCGGTGCTCACCGTCGCGGCCGACGCCGGCTCGGTCGTCGCGACCGGGTCTGCGCTGGAGGTCGGCTACGCCCTCGGCCGGCTGATGGCGGCGCTGGCCGCCGAGGGGCTGCGGGCGTCCCGGCCGGTCGAGACCCCGGACGGTGCTCGCGTCGACGTCACGACTCGCTAGCGCCTTCAGGGCAACGGGCTGAACCGGACGGCGCCGTCCTGGATCGTGACGTCGTTCCAGATCCGGATCCTCGCGCCGAGCTCGTTGTTCGCGCCGATCATCGCGCCCTCGCCGATGACCGCCGAGGTCACCACGCTGCGCTGCCCGATGACCGCCCGGCGGCCCACCAGGGAGTCGACCACGTTCGCACCCGCCTGGACGTGCACGCCGTCGCCGAGGACCGAGCCGCTCACCTGCGCGCCCGCGTCGACCCGGGCACGCGGACCGATCACCGATCCCCCGGTGACGACCGCGCCGGCATGCACGATCGCCTCGTCGAGGATCAGCGCTTCGCCCGGAGCGCCCGGCATCGACGGCGAGCCGAGGACGCCGGTCACCACGTCGCGGCTTGCCTGGACGAAGGCCGCCGGGGTTCCCACGTCGAGCCAGTAGGCGTTCTCGACGTAGCCCAGGAGGATCTCGCCGGCGTCGAGCAGGCCCGGGAAGGTGTCCCGCTCGACCGACACCGGCCGGCCTTCCGGAATCGAGTCGATCACCCGCCGGGTGAAGACGTAGCAGCCCGCGTTGATCCGGTTGGTGACCGGCGAGTCGGACTTCTCGATGAAGGCCGTCACGCGCGAGTGCGAGTCGGTCGGCACGCACCCGAAGGCACGCGCGTCGTCCACCTCGACCAGGTGCAGCGTCACCGCCGCCTCCCGGCGTCGGTGCAGCTCGAGCTGGGCACGCAGGTCGTGTCCGGACAGCACGTCGCCGTTGAGCACCAGCACCGGGTCGTCCGGTCCGGACTCGAGCCGCTTCGTGACGTGGCGAATCCCACCACCCGTGCCCAGCGGCTCGGTCTCGGTCACGAAGTCGATGCGGACCCCGAGCTCCTTGCCGCTGCCGAAGTGCTCATGGAACACCTCCGGCCGGTACGACGTCGCCAGCACGATGTGGTCGACGCCCGAGTCGCGCAGCCGCGCGAGCTGGTGCTCGAGGAACGGCGCACCCGCGAAGGGCAGCATCGGCTTCGGCGTGCGCAACGTCAGCGGCTGCAGGCGGGTTCCCTGGCCACCGACCAGGACGACGGCTTCCACAGCGGGAATCCAATCAGGCTTGCGAGACCGCGCGCGCGTAGGCCGCGAGGTGCGCCTCCGCGCTGGCAGCCCAGGTGAACTCGCGGGCCCGGGCGAGTGCGGCGTCGCCGAGCGCGCGCCGCCGCGTTGCGTCGTCGAGCAGTGCGGACAACGCCGTCCCGATCGAGGCCGAGTCGGGCTCGGTGTAGGCGACGGCGTCACCGCCGACCTCCGGCAGCGAGAGCCGCTGCGTGGTGAGGACCGGCGTGCCGCAGGCCATCGCCTCGAGGACCGGCAGTCCGAACCCTTCGCCGTGGCTCGGGAACGCGACCACGGTCGCGCCGCCGAGATAGCCCGGCAGGTCGGCGAAGCGCAGGTAGCCGGGGCGGACCACCCGCAGGTGGCTCGGCACCTCGGCGACGGCGGCGTCGACGTCCTCGTCCCAGCCGCGGCCACCCGCGAGGACCAGCGCGGGCGGGTCGTCGCGCCAGCTCACCGCCTCGACCCAGCCGCGGATCAGTGCCGGCACGTTCTTGCGAGGCTCGAGCACGCCGAGGAACGCGACGTAGTCGCCACGGATGCCCAGCCGCGCGGCCACCCGGGCACGCTCGGCCTCTGTCGGCGGGTGGAACAGCTGCGGATCGACGCCGTGGTAGGCGACGTCGAGCATCGTCGGGTCGGCGTCGAGCACCCGGACGAGCTCGTCCCGGGTCGCCTTGCTGGGAACGATCACCCGGGTGGCACGGCGAAGGGCGGTGCGGATCGCCGAGCGGAAGAACGTGCCCTTGACCGCCGCGATGGCTTCGGGCGAGGTGAAGAAGGTCGCGTCGTGAATGGTGACGACCACCGGCCGGCCGGCACGCAGCGGCATCGTGTAGTGCGGCGAGTGGATGACCTCGACGGCCAGCTGCTGCGCGACGAGCGGAAGGCCGGTCTGCTCCCAGGCGAGGCGAGCCGGGCGGTGCGCGATTGCCGGCGGCCCAGGCACGATCGTCGCTTGGGGCGCCACGAGCGCGTAGCGCTCGGCATCGGCCCGCTGGCAGACGATCGCAAGGTCGGCACCTGCGGCGCCCAGCGCGCCCAGCAGGCCGTCGACGTATCGCCCCACCCCACCGCGATCAGCGGGCACAGCGGTCGCGTCGACCAGCACTCGGGGGGCCACGAGCGGCTCCCTCCCCGTCTGATCTCGTACGAACTTGCTCGAAGTTGGTTGCCTCACTCAGCGTACCGTCGTAAGCCGCCGTCGTACGTGCATCCTCTACACGTGGCGACACCCTTCGATCTGTTGACTCGCGAGCTGCGCCGAGACGGTTCACGGCCGTTCATCACTTGGTACGGCGACGAGCCCGGCCAGCGCGTCGAGCTGTCGGTCGCCACGACGGCCAACTGGGTGGCCAAGATCGCCGGATACATCGACGACGAGCTCGACGTCGACGAACCGATCGTCGTCCCGGCGGCACTGCACTGGATCAGCGCCGTCGCACTGCTCGCGGCGTGGGCGGCCGGAGCCGACGTCGCGACCGCACTAAGCCCCGGTGGTCAGCGCCTCGAGCTGCCGCTCGACCCGATGGGCGCCGGGCTGTCACGGCTGGTCGCCGCCTATCCCGACGCCTTCTCGTCGCCGAACCCCTCGGGCGAGGACGTGGTCGAGGCTGCCCGCGGGGCGGTTCCGGAGGCGGCGAGGGTCCTCACCGCGTCGCCGCTGGCCGGACCGGGGCTCGTGTGGGGACTGGTCGGCCCGCTCCTCGCGCAGGGCTCGGCCGTGTACTGCGCCGCGGACGCAGCCGGCCTGGCCGAGCGCGCCGCCGCGGAACGGGTGACCCACACCGCGGGGGTCGACCTAACCGGCCTCCCGCGACTGGGCTAGCTCGACGAACGGCGCCAGCGACGACGCGTCGGCCAGCGCGCCCTTCGACACCGCGCGGTCGACCGGCGTCCCGGCGAGGATCCGCTTCACGGGCACCTCGCACTTCTTGCCGTTGATCGTCCGGGGCACGACCGGCACGGCGAGGACCTCGTCGGGGACGTGCCGCGGCGACAGCTGTGACCGGGTGACGCGCCGGATCTCGGCCGTGAGCTCCGCCAGGTCCGCGCCGTCGCCGGGCACGACGAAGAGCAACAGCTTGCCCTCGGTGCCCGCCGCCGAGGTGTCGATGACGAGCGAGTCGGCCACGCCGGGCAGCGCCTCGACGACCCGGTAGAACTCCGACGTGCCCATCCGCACCCCGCCGCGGTTGAGCGTCGAGTCACTGCGGCCGTAGATCACGCACGAGCCGTCGGCGGCGAACTTCACCCAGTCGCCGTGCCGCCACACGCCGGGGTAGGTCTCGTAGTACGCCTCGCGCAACCTCGAGCCGTCGTCGTCGTTCCAGAACCCGACCGGCATCGACGGCATCGGCGCGGTGATGACGAGCTCTCCCACCTCGTCGACGACCTCGTTGCCGGCTTCGTCGAAGGCCGCCACCGCGCAGCCGAGCAGCCGGGCCGGGATCACCCCGGCGCGGACCGGCAGGCTGGGCGCGCCGCCGACGAAGGCGGTGCAGACGTCGGTGCCGCCCGACAGCGAGGACAACATCACCTCGCCCACCGCCTCGTAGACCCAGGCGAACCCTTCGGGCGGCAGCGGCGCCCCGGTCGAGCCGACGGTGCGAAGCGCCGAGAGGTCGACCTCACGCGCCGGCGCGAGGCCCGCCTTCTGGCAGGCCTGGATGAACGGCGCGCCGAGGCCGAGACAGGTGATGGCGGCACGCTCGGCGAGCCGCCAGATCGTCATCTGGTCGGGGAAGGCCGGGTTCCCGTCGTACAGCACGATGGCCGAGCCGACCGCGAGCCCGGACACGAGCAGGTTCCACATCATCCAGCCGGTCGTGCTGAACCAGAAGAACCGGTCGCCCGGGCCGAGGTCGAGGTGGAGGGCGAGCTGTTTGGCGTGCTCGATGAGCATCCCGCCGTGACCGTGCAGGATCGGCTTCGGCAGACCGGTCGTGCCCGAGGAGTAAAGGACCCACAGCGGGTCCGCGAAGGCCATCGGCTCGAACGCGAGCGTCCCGCCGCAGGCCAGCAGCTCATGCCACGACGTCGCGCGGTCGAGCCGCGCAGCCGGGTCGAGGTAGGGCACCAGCACCGTCTCGCGCAACGTGGGGAGCTGGCGGCGCAGCTGCTCGACCGTCGCGGTCACGTCGAACCGCTTGCCGCCGTAGTGATAGCCGTCGACCGTGAACAACACCGCCGGCTCGATCTGGGTGAAGCGATCGGCGATCGCCGTCGGCCCGAAGTCGGGCGAGCAGCTGGACCAGATCGCACCGAGTGAGGCCGTCGCGAGCATCGCCACGAGCGCCTCGACGCCGTTCGGCAGCAGCGCGACGACGCGATCACCCTTGCCGATGCCGTGCTCGACCAGCCAGGTCCGCACCGCCGCGACCTGGGTGCGCAGCTCGCGCCACGTGAGCTGCACCTCGCGGCCGTCCTCCCGCGCGGCGAAGACCGCCAGCGCGTCTTTCTCGACCGGAGCGAGCGGATAGAGCAGGTGCTCGGCGTAGTTGGTCCGGCCGCCGGCGAACCAGGTCGCGCCCGGCATCTGGGTGCCGTCGAGCACCGCGTCGTACGCCGTCGACCAGCGCAGGCCGAGCCAGTTGTCGAGCGCACCCCAGAAGTCGGACAGGTTGTCGACCGACCACTGATGGAGCTCGGCGTAGGAGCTGAGCTCCAGGCCGCGCTCGCTGGCCAGCCACCGCTGGAAGTCGGCCAACCGTGAGCTGCTGATCCGCTCGGCGCTGGGCGTCCAGAGCAGCTCGCCTTCGGACGTCACGGTCGAACGCTAGCGAGTCGCGACGCGGCAGCAGCCCGCCGGGCAGACGTCGTGGGCGGGGCCGATCACCGACATCGCACGGCGAGGGGCGGCGCGGTCCAACCGCTCCTGGACCAGCTCGCGCACCATCTCGACGAACCGCGGGTCACCGGCCGGCGGCGCGGTGCGATGGAACCCGATCCCGAGCTCAGCCGCCGTCGCGGCGGCCTCCACGTCGAGGTCCCAGCGCACTTCGATGTGGTCGCTGATGAAGCCGATCGGGACGACCACGACGTCGCTCACGCCGTCAGCGGCAAGGTCACGCAGCGCATCGTTGACGTCCGGTGTGAGCCACGCCACCGACGGCGGACCACTGCGGCTGCAGTAGGCG
>DASZPL010000123.1:0-7738 GCA_035550315.1 Mycobacteriales bacterium
CTGGCCGCGGCACTCGCCGGCAGCCACCGACTCACCCTGCCGCACGCGCTGCCGCCGGCACTGACCCGGCTTCCGGCGCAGCCGATCCTGGCGCTTCCCCGCCAGGCCGGCGGCGGGCTGCAACGGATCGCCGGGGCGGTCCGCGACCCGCGCAGCCCGGCGTTCCGCCACGCCGTCCGGCTGGCGGCGATGATGCTGATCGCCGAGGGCGTCAGCCGGACGTTGCCGTGGCAACGCGGCTACTGGGTGACGCTGACCGTGGTCGTGGTGTTGAAGCCGGACTACGCCGCCACCATGCAGCGGGGCGTGGCCCGGATCGTCGGCACCGCGCTGGGGGTCGGCGTGTCCGGCCTGCTCGCGGTCGCCATCCATCCCACCGATGTCGGCTACGTCCTGCTGGTCACCGGGTTCAGCTGGGCGGCCTACGCCGGGTTCGGCGTCTCGTACGCCGTGTACTCGGTCGCCATCACGGCGCTGGTCGTGCTGTTGCTGTCACCGGCAGGCAGCGGCAACGAGTTGAGCACCGTCGCCGACCGCGGCCTCGACACCGCGATCGGCGGCGCCCTGGCGCTCGCCGGGTACGCCGCCTGGCCGACCTGGGAGCGAGCCACCCTGGCCAGCAGCCTCGACCGGCTGTTCGAGCGACTCGCGGACTACGCCGCCGCCGTGCTCGCGCGGTACGTCGACCCGAGTGCCGACCGCACCGCGATCGGGCGGGCGGCCACCTCGGCCCGGCAGGCGCGGGTCGACGCCCAGGCGTCGCTCGACCGGGCACTGGCGGAGCCGACCCGCGCCGGCGCCGACACCCAGGCCGCCGTGGGCCTGATGGCGTCCGCCCGACGCATCGTCATCGCCCTGCACGCACTGCGGACAACCCTCGACGACGCGACCGAGCACGTCGCGCTGCCCGAGGCAGCGACGGTCCGCGAGGCGATCACCGACGCGCTGCGCGGCGTAGCCGCCGACGACCCGGCGCGCGCCGACGGGTTGCGGGAACGACAGCGGACGCTGGAGGCCGCGTCGTCGGAGGATCCGGCGTCGCTTCGCGGCCGCCGGCTCGCGCTGCTGGCGGCGCACCTCGACCCACTCGTCGACAGCATCGACACCGCGATGCACGTCCGGGCCGGCGGCTCCGGGCAGTCAGCGGAACTGGCCGAGCGACTCCGCTGACGGCGGCAGGTCGGCCTCGACGCCGGCCGGCAGCGCGTCGCCGACGAAGTCGGCCAGCTCCTCCCCCGCAACGACCCGAGCCCGCACCGGTCCGGCCGCCGCCCGCCGGGTGAGCGCCGCGATTGGGAAGCCGGACGCCCGACCGGCCAGCACCACGTTGCCGGACCGACGGCCGCGCAGCACGGCCGGCTCGGCCAGCAGCACCAGGCCGCCGAAGACCGCCGACATCGTCGCCGCGACCACGCGGGAGAAGTCGAACGGCGACGCGTCAGACAGGTTGACCGCGCAGGTGCCGCCACGGCGCAGCGTGCCCCGCAGCTGCGCCATCCGGTCGAGCGGGAACAGCACCGGCACGGTTTCGGGACCGTCGTACAGGTCGCAGACCACGAGGTCGGCGGCACCGGACGGGTACGCCGAGAGCACGCGGACGGCGTCATCGACGGCGATCGTCACGCCATCGATCTCGCCGAGCGACTGCGCCATCGCCGCGATCTCGCGCGACCGCTCCGCGACCAGTTGCTGCGACCGCGGGTGCCGCTGCGCCAGCCAGCGCGGCAGCGTGCACAACCCGCCGCCGAGATGCAACGCCGTCACCGGCTTCGCCGGCCGCAGCACGGACTCGACAACGTACGCGATCATCTGGACGTACTCGAACTCCAAATGCGTCGGGTCGTCCACGTCGACGTACGACTGCTCGGATCCGTCGACCAGCAGCCAGCGACCGCCGGGCCGCACCGCATCGGGGATCAGCTGCGGCGCTCTCACGGGGTCACCTCGACCGGCTCCAGCTGCTCGGCCTGCGACGTCGCACCCACGGACGCCACCATCACACATCCGATGGCCACCCATTCGTGCCAGACCAGCCGCTGGCCGAGGAAGGCCAGACCGGACAGTGCCGCGACCGCCGGCTCGAGCGACATCAGGATGCCGAACACCGACGCCGCCAGCCGGCGCAGCGCCATCAACTCGAGCGAGTACGGGATCGCCGACGACAGCACCGCCACCGCGAGGCCGCGCCCAAAGACGGTCGGACGGACCAACGCCCGGCCGCCGGACACGATCCCCCACGGGGCAACCGCCACGGCGCCGACCGTCATCGCGATCGCCAACCCGGCCATGCCCGGGATGGCGCGGCCCACCCGTTGCGAGAGCAGGATGTACGCCGCCCAGAACCCGCCGGCCACCGCCGCGAGCAGCAGGCCGACGGCGTCCAACCGGCCACCGCCGCCGGCGAGCAGCGCGACGCCCGCCGCCGCGAACACCACCCACACCAGGTCGAGCCGGCGGCGCGAGCCTGCAATCGCCACCGAGAGCGGGCCGAGGAACTCGATCGTGACGGCGACCCCGAGCGGGATCCGGTCGATCGCCAAGTAAAAGGAGCAGTTCATCGCCGCGAGCGCGACGCCGAACAGCACGGCGAGCAGCAGCGGTGACCGCCCGACCGCCCTCGCGCGCGGCCGCGCGACGCCGACCAGCAACGCCCCGGCGAGCAGCAGCCGGAGGAATACCGCGCCGACCGGTCCGACGGCCGGGAACAGCTTGGTCGCGACCGCGGCGCCGCTCTGCACGCTGGTGACCGCGCCCAGCACGAGCACCGGAGCGGGCACCAGCGGGACGCGACGCACCCCGCCAGCCTCGCACCCAAGCCGGTCGCATCATCCGTCCACCGCGACCGGCACCGACGGCTGCCGTCCACAGTTCGGCCGGCCGGGGCGAGCAGCTTGCTCTCGCCCGCCAGGCTCCTGCCATGACCGACTTCACCGCGTCGTACGACGCCTTCGCCGCCGAGGTCCGCGACCGCGGCACCCGTGACGGCGGACTGCTCGCCGTGTTCTGTGACGACGCCGGTCGGCTGCTGTTGCCGGTGGAGTTCGACGAAGGCACGTCGTGCGTCGACGAGCTGTTCCTGCGCTACCTGGTCGCCGTCATCTGCGACATCGCGCTGCCGGCGGTCGTGCTGGCGGTGGCTCGTCGGTCCGGTCGGCCGGCGCGGATCGACCGGGCGCTTTGGCGCGAGCTGTCGTCGCGACTGAGCGGCGGACCCACCCGGCTGGTCGACCTGCTCGTCGTCGGCAGTGACGGCTGGTGGTCGGCCACAGCCGGGAAGCTGGCCGCCTAGAGGTGCTTGCGGACCTCGGCGGCGGCTCGTTGGCCGGAGCGCACGGCGCCGTCCATGTAGCCGTGCCAGTAGATCGCGGTCTCGGTGCCGGCCCAGTGGATCCGGCCGACCGGCTGCGCGATGTGCCGGCCGTACTCGGTCAGCGTTCCCGGCCCGAAGATCCCGACCGGGCAGCCGCGAGTCCACTGCTCGCGGCTCCAGTCCTGCACGACCACGCTGGTCGGATGGTGCGCCCGGCGGTCACCGAAGTACTCGGCGAAGTTCGCCAGCACGGCGCGCTTCAACGCCGTGTGGCGGTTGGTATAGCGGCGCGCCTCGTCGCCGCCGACGAAGCCGAGCAGGCCGCCGAGCTTGCCGTCCTTGGACGAGACGTCGAACGTCGTCTTCGCCGGCCCGACCGTGCTCACCGCGGCGCCGGTCAGTCCGTGATCGCGCCACCACGGCCGGTCGTAGAACGCCTCGACCTTGATCAGCGTGCCTTGCGGTGACCGTTGCAGCAGACCGTCGGTCAGCGCCGGCAGGATCGGGTGGTAGTCGATCCGCCCGGCCAGCGTCGGCGGGATCGCGACCACCACCCGCTTCGCCCGCACGACCGCCCGGTCCGACGTCACGGTGACGCCGTGCCGGTGCTGTTCGATACGCCGCACCGGCGAGGCCGGCAAGACGTGGTGGTGCCCGATGTGGCGGGCGAGCCGGATCGAGATCTCCTGGGCGCCCTCGACGAAGCGTCGCGCTTGGGCGCCGCCGCGGGTGTCGATCAGCCGCTCGACCGTGCCGGGCGTCGAGCCGTCGGTCGCGGTCGCGACGTAGGCAGCCGTGTGCAGCAGCGAGATCTCCCTGGGCTCGCAGCCGGCCAGCGCCTCGAACAGCGCCGACAACAGCTTCGAGATCTTCGAGTAGTTGATCGCCTGCCCGCGGGCCCACTGGTCGACGGTCAACCGGTCCCACTCGGTCGCATGCGCCGCCTCCCACGGGGCGTGCACGGGGATGTGGGTGGCCATCGCGTCGAGCTGCTTGACGAGCACCACGATGTCGGCGATCACGGTCGGGTCCGGCGGCGCGGTCCCCAGCAGGCCGGTGTCCGAGTACGTCGATCGCTGGCCGTCGAAGTACACCTGCTTGCCAGTGTCCGGCTGGTTGAACGCGTGGACGTCCATCTGCCGGGCGAGCTTCGCGATCTCGGTCTGTGTCGGGCCGATCCAGGTGCCGCCGAGGTCGCCGTGGTAGCCGTGCGGCAACGGATGGTTCAGGGTGCGGCCCCCGACCCGGTCGCGGGCTTCGAGCACGAGCACCGAGGGACCGTGCTGCTGCAGCTCGCGTGCGGTGGTGAGACCGGCGAGACCGGCGCCGACGATGACCACGTCGACGTCACGGTGGCGCCGCCGGGTGGTCGCCGCCGCGGCCGGCTCGGCAGCCGCGACGCCGGCGGCGCCCGCGAGCGACAGGGCCGCGCTGCCCTGCAAGAGGCCGCGTCGGCTCAGCCGTCGCTCGGTCGTGTCGGTCACGGCGCCGCCTTCCGTCCGGTCGATCGCTGCTCCCGGGCGACCGCGCGGGCGATCCGCCGCGCGTCGATGCCAAGCTCCCGGAACATCCCACTCACCGGGTTGGTGAAGCCGGTGAACCACAGCCCCGGCGCGCGCGGATCGGTGACGGCGCCGCGCACCACGGGACGCCCGCCGGCGTCGAGCACCCCGAGGTGGCCGACCAACGCCTCGAGGCCGCGGCGGTAGCCGGTCGCTGCGATCACCGCGTCGACGTCCAATCGGGTGCCGTCGGCCAGCAGCACGGCGGGCCCGTCGAAGCCGGTGACCGCGGCGACGACCTCGATCGCACCGCGCTTGACCTGCTCGACGAAGCCGATGTCGATCAGCGGAATCGCGTCGTCGCGGAGGATGCGTTGGTAGAGGCCGTCCGGCGGCAGCGGCAAACCGTACGGCGCGAGGTCGCCGAACGTGAGCTGACGCAGCCGCGCCGCGATCGGGTCGAAGATCCGGGGCGGCAGGTGGCGGCACAGGATGCCGACCAGCGGGTTGGGCACGCCGTTGATCTGCCGGCCGACGATGTGCGGTGGCGTGCGGATCGCGACCCGGACCCGCGCGGCGCCGGTCTCGAGCAGGTCGAGCGCGATCTCGGCACCGGTGTTGCCGGACCCGACGACCAGCACGTCCTTGCCGACGTACGGCGTGGCGTTGCGATAGCGACTGGCGTGGATCAGCTCGCCGCGATAGCCGTCGATGCCCGGCCAGTCCGGGATTGCCGGAGTGTGGTTGTGACCGGTCGCGACGACGACGTAGCGGGCCAGCAGGTCACCCTGCGGGCTGCGCAGTCGCCAACGGCCGCCCTCGCGGTAGAGCCGTTCGACCGTCGTCGCGAACCGGATGTCGAGGCGATGGTGCGCGGCGTACGACTCGAGGTAGGAGACCACGTCGGCGCGGGAGACCCACGGACCGTAGTGCCGAGGGATCGGCAAGCCGGGCAGCCCGGACAGCGCCCGGTGGGTGTGCAGGTGCAACCGCTCGTAGTGCCCACGCCACGCCGACCCGACGGCGTCGGCGCCGTCGACGACCAGGGTCTCGAGCCCGGCGCGACGCAACATCGCGGCGGCGGCCAGCCCGCCCGGGCCGGCGCCGATGACGACGGTCTCGGCCGACAGCGGGTCTGACACGAGGCACTAGTTTGCCCGGCGCAGCTCCGGCAGGGTGCCGCCGGTCGCCCGCATCGCGTCGATCAGCACGCTGGGCGGGGCCTGCCGGCGCAGCGCGTCGGCCAGCAGCCGGGCCAGCGAGTAGTCGACGTCAGTCGCGAGCGCTCGCTCCAGGGCGGCGGCAGCGGTCACCCCGTCGCCGGCGGCGTAGGCGAACCAGCCGAGCACGGCGCAGATCGGGGCGTCGTGCGGCGGCGGGATCCGGCGCGCGACGTCGGCCGCGATCACCCGCAGCTGCTCGGCGCGCTGCCCGTCGGCGCCGCTCGCCAGCAGGTCGTCGCGGACCAGGACGTCGCCGAGGAGGGCGGCGAGCCGCGCCGCCTCCGAGTCGGTGACCGACGCCGGCGGGTCGGCGTACCTCGTCACCAAGCCGTCGACCAGCCGGCGGGCGCGGCGGATCCGAAGCCGCAGCGGCACCCCCTCCAGCGACGTCGCGGCGCGGCGGCAGGCCTGCTGCATGGCGGCCGCCGGCGGTCCGGCGATCGGCGCGACCGAGGCGACGACCGCCTCGCGGTCCGGCAGCACGGCCTGGCCACGCAGCGCGTTCGCCGCCGCGAACGCGATGACCGCCGGCGCCTGCGGATCGAGCGGCCGGCCGACCGGAGGGCAACAGTCGGCGTCGTCGCACAGATACGACCACCAGCGTCCGTCGCGGGTGAGCACGACGTCGACCACCGGCGCCTCGATTGCCGCCGCCAGCTGGTCCATCAGCCGCCGACGGGGCAGCCCGCCCGCGCGCCCGACCGCCGCCGTAAACAGCACGATGAACAGCGCCGCCGCCTGCTCGCGCTCGGCCCGGTGGCTGACCTCCATCGCGAACGCCCGCTCGTCGCGTGAGGCGGGCAGGTCGAACCGCATCGTCAGGCCGACTCACCGTCGCGGCCCGTGCAGGCAGACCACGACCAGGCTCTCGGCCGGGACGAAGCCGAGCAAGTGGGGAACGGCGCCGACGAGGTCGCCGGGTGAGCCGAGCCGGATGACGTCATTCGAGGCGGTGCGCATCCCCCAACCGTCGTCGGATCGGCGGCCGCTGGGAGCCGGCGGGCGCGATCTGTGGAGGCCGCGCGCAGTTGCCAACTCTGTGGACGAGATCAGCGCAGCATCGCCCGCGCGGCGGCACCGGCGGCCGCACCGTAGTGACCGCCGAAGTGCGCGGCGTGGATCAGCAGCGGGTGCAACTGGTGCAACGGCACCCGCTCGCGCCAGCCGGCCGCCAGCGGCGCGACCGCGTCGTACGCCGCGACGATCGCGTCAAGATGCGGGGCGCCGAACAGCGCGAGCATGGCGAGGTCGGTCTCCCGATGGCCGTCGTGCGCGGCTGCGGCATCGATCAGCCAGACCGCGCCGTCGGCTCCCCACAGCAGGTTGCCGCTCCACAGGTCGCCGTGGATCCGCGCCGGCGGCTCGGTCGGCCCGGCCAGGTCCGGCAGCCGGTCCATCACGGTCTCGACCGCGCGCCGGTCGTCGTCGGCCATCGCGTGCCGGTCGACGGCGGCGGCGAGGTACGGCGCCAGCCGACGCTGCCGGTAGAACTCCGGCCAGTCGCCGGTCGGGGTGTTGTCGAGCGGGCGGCGGCCGATGAAGCCGGCTGCGTCGGCGCCGTACCTGTCGCCCGCGCCGTCGCGGTGCAGCGTCGCCAGCGACCGGCCGAACTGCTCGGCCGCCGCCGGGCTGGGTCGTCCCGGCTCGACCCACTCGAGCACCAGACCGTCGTCACCGACCGCGATCACCTCCGGCAGCGGCGG
>DASZPL010000124.1:0-2046 GCA_035550315.1 Mycobacteriales bacterium
GTACGACGACAGCCCAGCACCGTGACGCCGTCATAGCGGGTCAGGGCGTCGAGCAGCGGGCTGGCATCGCGAGCATCGGGCCAGCGCAGCCGGAAGTCGTCGATGGCTCGGCCTGCCTCCGCCTCCATCACGGCTACCGAAACCACGTCGGCGCCGGCGTCCGCGATGGCGGCGGCGACGAGAGCCAGCGCTCCCGGCCGGTCCGGCAGGCTGACGCGCAGCTGGATCGCCATGTCTCCTCAACTCTGTCGTTGACTACCGGTCATGATCGCGACGCCGCGTTACGGCCCAATGTCGGGCGGGTCACGAGATCGAAAGATCGCGTCGCTGCGCCGTCTGGGCGCGCCGCTGGCAGCGGCGCCTGGGCGAGCCGCCGTACACTTGGCACTCGGAGAACGCGAGTGCCAAGCATCCGAGGAGGTGGCTCGGCGATGCTCGACGATCGCAAGCTCGATGTGCTCCGGGCCATCGTCGAGGACTACGTGTCGAGCAACGAGCCGGTCGGATCCAAGGCGCTGGTCGAGCGCCACCATCTCGGCGTCTCGCCGGCCACCATCCGCAACGACATGGGTGTGCTCGAGGACGAGGGCTACATCACGCAGCCGCACACCAGCGCCGGCCGGGTGCCGACCGACCGCGGGTACCGGTTGTTCGTGGACAAGCTCTCGACCGTCAAGCCGCTGTCATCCGCCGAGCGCCGTGCGATCGAGGAGTTCCTGCGCGGCGCGGTCGACCTCGACGACGTCGTCAACCGCACCGTGCGGCTGCTCGCCCAGGTCACCCGCCAGGTCGCGGTCGTGCAATACCCCTCACTGACCCGGTCGTCGGTGCGGCACCTGGAGATCGTCCGGCTGTCCGAAACCCGGTTGATGGTCGTGCTGATCACCGACAGCGGGCGCGTCGAGCAGCGCGTGGTCGAGCTGCCGGACGCCCTCACCGAGGACGAGGTGGCCGACCTGCGGACGGCGTTCAACTCGCGGATCGTCGGTCATCCGCTACCCGAGGCGGCGGCGTACGTCGGTGATCTGCCGGAGACCGTGCCGGCCGAGGCACGGCGGAACACCGTCGCGGTGTTGTCGACCGTGCTCGAGACGCTGGTCGAACGCGTCGAGGAACGCGTCGTACTGGCCGGCACCGCCAACCTCGCCCGCACCAGCCCGCTGGACTTCCCCGGCACGATCCGCCCGGTCCTCGAGGCGCTGGAGGAGCACGTCGTGTTGCTGCGGCTGTTCGGCGAGGTCACCGACTCGCAGACGTTGCACGTCAGCATCGGCGAGGAGAACGCGCACGAGGGCTTGCACGGCGCCTCCGTGGTCTCGACCGGCTACGGCGCCGACTCCACCACGGCGCTGGCATCGCTCGGCGTGCTCGGCCCGACCCGGATGGACTACCCGAGCGCGATGGGCGCGGTCCGTGCGGTCGCGCGCTACGTCGGCCAGATCCTGGCCGAGGGCTGAGGCCGCGGTGCCGCCGCGCGACTACTACGCCATCCTCGGCGTCTCCCGCAACGCCTCCAACGAGGAGATCAAGCGCGCCTACCGCAAGTTGGCGCGGCAGCTGCACCCGGACGTCAACCCGTCCGAGGACGCGCACCAGCGGTTCACCGAGGTGCAGGCGGCGTACGACGTGCTGTCCGACCCGCAGAAGCGGCAGATCGTCGACCTCGGCGGCGATCCGCTGAGCCCCGGCGGCGGTGCACCGGGCGGCGCGGCCGGGCCGTTCGCCGGCTTCTCCGACATCATGGACGCGTTCTTCGGCGGCGCCAGCGGCATGGGCCCACGCACCGCCCGCACCCGGGTGCGGCCGGGCGCGGACGCGCTGGTGCGCATCGAACTCGACCTGGCCGACACGGCGTTCGGCACTACTCGCGACATCACGCTCGACACCGCCGTGCGTTGCTCCACCTGCAACGGAGCCGGCACCGCGCCGGGCACGCATCCGGAGACCTGCGGCACCTGCGGCGGCCGCGGCGAGGTGCAGTCGGTGCAGCGCTCCTTCCTCGGCCAGCTGGTCACGTCGCGGCCGTGCCCGGACTGCGGCGGCGTC
>DASZPL010000125.1:0-10286 GCA_035550315.1 Mycobacteriales bacterium
GCTGGCCGCGATCGCAAGCTTGATCGGCCTGGGCTGGCTGTCGACCATCCTGCTCGCCGACGCCGTGATCTCACCGGCCGACACCGGGCTGATCTACACCACCGTGACCGCGCGGCTGTCCTACGCGATGGGCCGCAACGAAAACGCGCCGCCGCAGCTGGCCTGGACCAGCCGCCGCGGCGTGCCGTGGATCTCGGTGCTGCTGGCGTTCCTCGTCGGGCTGGTGGTGTTCCTGCCGTTCCCGAGCTGGAGCAAGTTGGTCGGCTTCGTGACGTCGGCGACCGTGCTGTCGTTCGGCTCCGGCGCGCTGGTCCTCGTCGCGTTGCGTCGGCAGGTGCCCGACCAGGAGCGGCCGTTCCGGCTACCGGCCGCACACGTGGTGTCGTTCCTCGCGCTCTACGCCGCGAACCTGATGGTTTACTGGGCCGGCTGGGACGTGGATTGGAAGCTGTTCGCCGCGGTCGGCATCGGCCTGACGTTGCTCGCCGTACAGCTGCTCGTCCGACCCGACTTGCGCCGCGGCACCCAGTGGCGCAACGGCTGGTGGATCCTGGTCTGGTACGCCGGTCTCGCGGTGATCTCGTGGCAGGGGATTTACAGCTCCGACGACGCGCCTCACGGCCAGCAGTTCAACATCAGCTTCGGCTGGGGCTTCCTCGTGTTGCTCGGGCTGACCGCAATCGTCTACGAGCTGGCGCGCCGCAGCCAGCTGACGCCGAGCCAGGCACAGCAGCAGATCGCGGGCGCCTCCCGGGCCGAGCCGACGACCGCGAGCGACATGGGAAAGTGAGGCGTGGCCTCGACGTACGCCGGTGTCGGTGTCAGCGGGGGCGTCGCGGTCGGGCCGGTAGCGCGCGTGCAAGGTCCGGTGCTGCCGCCCCGCGACGGCGCGCCGATCGACGCCGACACCGAGACCACCCGCGCGGGCGACGCGCTGGATGCGGTCGGCGACGAGTTGGAGACACTGGCGCAACGCGCCGGTGTGGCCGGCGCCGTGCTGGTGCGCCAGGCGCGGATCGCGCGTGACCCGTCGCTCGCCGCGCTTGCCACCCAGCTCGTCCGCACCGGCCGGGCCGCTCCGCGCGCGGTGTGGGAGGCGTTCACCGCCTACCGCGACATGCGAGCCGCCGACCCGATGCGGGCGGTGCCCGACCGGGTGGAGCTCGACGACGTCCGCGACCGGGTGGTGGCCCGGCTGCTGGGCGAGCCGGCGCCGTCGATCCCGGATCCCGGTACGCCGTACGTGCTGGTCGCGCGCGACCTGTCTCCGGCGCTGACCGCGGGCCTCGACCCCGCGCGGGTGCTCGGCATCGTCACCGAACGCGGCGGCCCGACCAGTCACACCGCGGTGCTGGCGAAGTCGATCGGCATCCCGGCGGTCGTCGGTTGCCCGGGTGTGGCGGCGCTGCGCACCGGGCAGGTGGTCATGGTCGACGGCACAACCGGCGTCGTCACGACCGACCCCGACCGCGACACCGTGAGCCGCGCCGAGCAGGGGTCGCCGCGCCCGGCGCCGACCGCCGACGGCCCGGGCCGCACCGCTGACGGCCGGCCGGTGCAGTTGCTGGCCGCGGTCGGCAACGTCAGCGACGCCATCGACGCGGTGGCCGCCGGCGCGGAAGGCGTCGGCGTCTTCCGGACCGAGTTCTGCTTCCTCGACCGCAGCGAGCCGCCGACGGTAGCCGAGCAGACTGCGGCCTATCGCGAGGTGTTCGAGACGTTCCCCGGCCGGCCGGTGACGGTGCGCACGCTGGATCTCGGCGCCGATAAGCCGGCGTCGTACCTGCGGCTCGGCGACCAGCCGAACCCGGCACTCGGGGTGCGCGGCCTGCGGGTCGCCCGACGGCAGCCGGAACTGCTGACTGACCAGCTCACCGCGATCGCGGCGGCCACCCGCGGTGTGACGGCGGATGTGCGGGTCATGGCGCCGATGATCGCGACCGCGGCGGAGGCGGCGTGGTTCGCCGCGCAGGCGCGCGAGCACGGCGTGCGCACGACCGGTGTCATGGTCGAAGTGCCGGCGGCGGCCCTGCGCGCCGGCGACCTGCTCCAAGTCGTCGACTTCGTCTCGGTCGGCAGCAACGACCTGGCGCAGTACACGTTCGCTACCGACCGCGGCGACAGCGAGCTGGCGGATCTGCTCGATCCGTGGCAGCCCGCGTTCCTCGAGTTGGTCGCGACGGTGCTGCGCGCCGGGGCGATGGCCGGCCGCGCCGTCAACCTCTGCGGTGAGGCGCCGAGCGACCCGTTGCTCGCGCTCGTCTTCGTCGGGCTCGGCGCGGCCGGGCTGTCGATGGCAGCGCGCTCCATCGGCGAGGTGCGGGCGACGCTGCTGCGCCACACCTACCGGCAGTGCACCGAGTACGCCGCCGCGGCACTGTCCGCCGACGGACCCTCCGAGGGCCGCGCGCGGGTCCGCGCCGCCATCGACTCAACCCGCTGACTCCCCCACCCGCCCACCTTTTGCGGTGATCATGAGCGATTTCGCGCGTAACCGCGCGAAATCTACGAAACCGCTCATGATCATCGGTGCACGGGCGGGGGTGGGGAGGGGGTAGCGTCCGCGGGATGCGGGTTGTCGGGGCGGGCGGGGTCGGCATCGAGGTGTGGGTCGAGGGCCCGGAAGACGGGCCGCCGGTGCTGCTGATGCACGGCTGGCCGGACTCGCACCAGCTCTGGCGTCACCAGGTCGAGGCGCTGACCGCGGCTGGCTTCCGCACCATCGCGCCCGACCTGCGCGGCTTCGGCGCCTCCGATAAGCCGGAGGAGACCGCCGCCTACCAGCTCAAGCACACCGTCGTCGACATGCTTGCCGTGCTCGACGCCTGCGCGGTCGACCGGGTGCGCCTGGTCGCGCACGACTGGGGCGCCGCCGCCGGCTGGGGCATGGCGGCGTTCGTGCCGGACCGGGTCGACCGCTACGCGGCGCTGTCGGTCGGGCATCCGCAGGCGTTCTACGACGCCGGCTTCGCGCAGCGCGTCCGCTCGCTCTACATGCTGTTGTTCTCACTGCCCGACGTTGGCGAGCAGTGGCTGGACACGAACCTGGAAGACATGCTGGCCAGCCATCCGGATCGCGCCGACGTGATCGCCAATCTCCGCCAGCCGGGCGCGCTATCCGCCAGCCTCGGCTGGTACCGCGCGAACGCGCACGCCCGGACGATCGTCGACCCGCCGACCACGCTGCCCCCGGTCCGCTGCCCGGTGCTCGGCGTCTGGAGCAGCCACGACACCGCACTGACCGAGCGGCAGATGACCGGCTCGGAGAAGTACGTCGAGGGGCCGTGGCGTTACCAGCGGATCGACGGCGCCGGCCACTGGATGCAGCCGGAGGTGCCGGATCAGGTCAACGAGATCTTGCTGGACTTTTTGAGCTGACCGCCTCGGCGGAGATCGGCATGCCGTCGGCCGTGGCCGTCTCGATTGCCGGCCCTTCGAAGGCCGGACCGCTCTCGGCCCCAGCCGTGCGCAGCGGCTGCTCGTGGATCCGCAGCGCGAGCACAAGCGCCAGCAGGCCGAATGGCACCGCCGCCAGGAAGACCAGGTGGAGCGAGTCGGCGAACCCGAGCTGGATGCCGTGGCGGATCGGCGCAGGCATCGCGTTGACCGCCGCCGGGTTTGCGGTCACGGAGGCGCCGTGGATCCGCGACAGTGCCGCCGCCGGCAGGTGCTTGGGGAGCTCGACGGCGAGCCGGTTGTTGAAGATCGTGCCGAACACCGCCACGCCCAGGGCGCCGCCGATCGACCGGCCGAAGGCGGCCAGCGATGTGCCGACTCCCAGGTCGGAGTACTCGACCGAGTTCTGGCAGATGACCAGCAGCACCTGCATGACCGAGCCGAGGCCGGCGCCCAGGACGGCCATGTAGATGGCGGTCTGCCAGAACGGGGTGTGCGCGTCGAGGAAGGACAGCAGGTAGAGCCCGAGTGCCACCAGCACGGTGCCGATGATCGGGAACGTCCGGTAGCGACCGGTGATCGACATCCGGCGGCCGACGTACACGCTCATCAGCAGCATGAAGGCCATGATCGGGACCATCTGCAGGCCCGAGCTGGTGGGCGATGCGCCGTGCACCACCTGCAGGAACAGCGGTAGGAACGTGGTGGCGCCGAACATCGAGAAGGCGACGACAACACCGGCGGTGAACGACACCCGGAAGTTCGAGATCCGGAACAGGCGCAGCGGCACGACCGGCTCGGTCGCGCGTTGTTCGACCACGATCATCAGCCCGAACAGCACGACCGTGGCGACGCCGAGGCCGACGATCATGGCCGAGTCCCAGGCGTACGTGGTGCCGCCCCACGTCAGCATCAGGATCAGCGAGGTCGCCATTGCGGCGGTGATGCCGGCGCCGAGGTAGTCGATCTTGTGCTCGACGTGGGTGGTGCGTGCATGCAGGGCCGCCGCGACGACCAGCAGCGCGAGCGCCCCGGTGGGCAGGTTGATGTAGAACACCCACCGCCAGCTGAGGCTGTCGGTGAAGAAGCCGCCGAGCAGCGGTCCGGCCACGCTCGAGATCGCGAACGTCCCCGCCATCAGCCCGCTGTAGCGACCCCGGTCACGCAGCGGCACGATGTCGCCGATGATGGCCTGCGCCCCGACGATCAACCCGCCGGCGCCGAGCCCCTGCAGCGCGCGGAACGCGATCAGCTCGTTGAGGTTCTGCGACAGCCCGGACAGCGCCGAGCCGACCAGGAAGATGACGATCGCGGCCTGGAAGAACCCCTTGCGGCCGTAGAGGTCGCCGAGCTTTCCCCACAACGGCGTGGAGACGGTGGACGCGAGCAGGTACGACGTCACCACCCACGACAGGTGGTTCAGGCCGCCGAGGTCGCCGACGATTGTGGGCAGCGCGGTGGCGACCACGGTCTGGTCGAGCGCGGCCAAGAACATGCCGAGCATCAGGCCGGCGAAGACGAAATAGATCTGTCGCTGGCTCAGCCCCGTGGTCGGAGCGCCGGGCGCCGTGTCAGTCATTGGTGTCGAGTTCCTCAGCAATCAGCTCAAGTCCGCGCAGCAGCGCGCGATGTTCGGTGGGGCGCATCCGGTCGAGGGCGCGCTGCATCGGCCGCAGCCGGGTGTCGAGCAGCGCGTTGGCCACGGCACGCTGTGACTCCGCGACGCGGACCAGCGTGCGCCGGCGGTCGGCGGCGTCTTCGGCTCGCTCGACCAGGCCGTGCGCCTCGAGGTCGGTGACCAGCTGGCTGGCGGTCGCGAGTGAAACGCCGAGCCGCTCGGCCAGTCGGGTGACGCTGAGTGGCTCCTCGGCGACGACGCGCATCAGCGCGGCGACGTGACGCGGTGCCGGCGGCGCCTGCCGCCAGGCTTCCTGCGCCTGCTCGTCGACCGGGATCGGCAGGTGCTCGAACGCCTTGATGACGGCGCGGAGCGCGGTCAGCAGGTCGACCGCCGGCGACGGCGCGGCGTCGGCCTGGGTGGCGGGTCCGGCGGATGGCATGCCGCCAGTCTAACTCAATTGCTTAGTAGAACAAAACGGTTTGCTTAGCCAAAGTGTAACGATCCGCGCGGAACGTCCGCTGTAACCGACGCCATGCGTTAGATTGCCTGCTTCCGCGTCGCCATCGGTTGGCCTGGGCGAGCGGGGCACCCAGCACGGAAGAACACTGGCATGCAGCGAGGTCTCTTGCGGTTGCGCCTGAGCGGGCGCGGCCTGGCGACGACGGCGGTCAGCGTCGCCCTGTTGCTGGGTGCCGCCGGCCTGACGCCGGCGGGCGCACAGACCACCGGCACGCTGCGCGGCCCGGACGTCGCGTCGTACCAGCACCCCGGTACCTCCGCGCACCACTGTGGCGCGCCGATCAACTGGACGAAGGTCGCGAAGGACGACGTCGCCTTCGCGATCGTCAAGGCGACCGAGGGCACGACGTACCTGAACCCGTGCTTCGCCGAGGACTACGACGGCTCGCTGCAAGCCGGCCTGGTGCACGGCGCCTATCACTTCGCCCGGCCGGCAACCCCGGTGGTGTCGTCGGCCCAGCAACAGGCGGACTACTTCGCGAACGCGGTCGGCAGCCTGACCGAGCCGGACACGCTGCCGCCCGCCCTCGACCTCGAGGCCACCGGCGGGCTCAGCCGAGGCGCCCTCATCACCTGGGCGCAGGCGTTCCTGCTGCGGCTGCGGCACGACACCGGCCGGATCCCGATGATCTACACCTATCCGACGTTCTGGAACAGCACGCTCGGTGACCCGTCGGCGTTCGCGCCGTTCCCACTCTGGATGGCGTCGTACTGCCACCAGACCTGCGCGCCGCCCGATGCGTTGCTCTACCAGTACACGCCGGGCGGCAACATCAACGGGATCTCCGGCCACGTCGACCTGTCGAAGTTCCTCGGTACGTCGAAGCAGTGGGCCGTGGTGTCGGACGGGACGATCGCCAGCCCCTGGACGGCAGCACCGCCGAGCCGGCCGCACGGCGTGCACGCCACGGCCGCCAGCGCGCACTCCGCCACGGTGAGCTGGCTGCCCGGCAACTCCGGGTCCAGCCGGGTGACGAAGTACACGGTGACGGCGACGCCCGCCGACCCGGCCGCGGGCGACGCTGCGGCGGCCACGACCAAGGTGGCCGGCTCGGCGACCACGGCGACGGTGGCCGGGCTGGAGCCGGGCGTCAGCTACACCTTTGCGGTCACCGCCACCAACGCTGCCGGCACCAGCCCGATCTCCAACGCCAGCGCCCCGGTCACGATCATGATCCCGACGCTGCTGACGCCGACCGTGCCGGACAGCATCACCTACGGCGACCCGGCGGCGATCAGCGCGACGCTGACCCGCACCGACACCAACCAGCCGTTGGCCGGCCGGCACGTGGTGCTGTCGGTGCGGCACCACGACGCGACTACCTGGCGGCAGAAGGCGGTGCTGCAGACCGACAGCGACGGCACGGTGAGCACGCAGCTGCATCCGACGCGCAACCTCGACATCGAGCTGACCTATCGGGGCAGCGCCAAGCTGCAGGCCGCAACGGTGGTGCGCACCATCCTGGTGCGGCCCGCGGTGACCGCGCACCTGTCGCGATCGTCGGTGAAGTCCGGCCACCTCGTGCTGCTCAGCGGCCGGGCGTCGCCATTCGTCGCCGGCCAAACGGTGCGCCGCGAAGGCCACTACAGCGGCGGCTGGCATCTGTGGGACACCTCGAAGCTGTCGAAGCACGGCCACTACGCATTCCGCATCCACCCGACGGTGAAGGTCAACGTCTACCGCGTCGTCGCGGTGGCGACCCACCACCGAGCCCGCGGTATCTCGCCGTCACGCACCGTGCACGCGAGGTAGCGCCCCGAGACAGGCAACGGCCCCACGATCCTGGGGATCGTGGGGCCGTTGCCCGCGCGGGCCAGATTTCGCCTCAGCTGGGTCAACTCTCAGGCATTCCCGCGCGGGTCACTCCAGGTTACGAGTTCTCCGCCATCCGCTGCTCTTCGTCGTACTGCTCAGCGTTGGCCTTGTGCTCCTTGGCCTCGTCGCGAAGCTGCTCGCTGCGCCGCTCTTCGGTGGCCTTGTTCTCCTGCGCCTGACCTTCCGCCTTCAACTTGCTGTCGTCGGTCAGGTCCGCGGCGGCCTGCTTCATGCGGCCCTTGGCCTCTTCCATTACGCCCATCGTCGGCCTCCTTCAGCTCGCCGTGTCGGCTTTGGCGCGTTGTGCGCCTCGCTCGCTGGACTCGTGCGAGCGCGCATTCTGCTCGTGCGACCGGGCCTTCGCCTGCTTGCGAAGCGCCTTGAGCTTCTCGATGCCCTTGCCCTGCTGCGCCTCGCCCGCCTCGATCAGCCGCTGGTTGTCGAAGACCTCGCCCACGACCTCCTTGCCGAGGCCGATGAACTTGTCGATCAGCCCGGTCGCGTTGTCCGTCTCGATCCGGGGAATCCGCATGATCTTTCGCTCCGTTCGGGTCTCGGGGCTTGCGCGGTCTCTTATCTGCCTTCCCGGCCGACTTCCGCGCTAACGGGGGTAAGGGATGCCTGACCCCATGGCGGGTGAGCCGGATCACGGCGAGAATGTCGATGTCGATCGGTTTGCGAGCCGTTGCGAGGAGGCCGGGTTGCGCAGCACGATGCAGGACTTCGGATTGACCATCGGCTCGATCCTGCGCTTCGGCGCGGAGGTGTACGGCGACAGCGAAGTCGTCACCCTGCTCGACGGTGGCGCCCGCCGCCGGCGGTCATACGCCGAGACGGCGGACCGTGCGGGGCGGCTGGCGAACGGCCTGCGGGCGCTGGGCGTCGACGGCGACCAGCGGGTGGCGACGTTCATGTGGAACAACGCCGAGCACCTCGAGGCCTACCTAGCGGTGCCGGCGATGGGCGCCGTCTTGCATACCTTGAACATCCGGCTGTTCCCGGACCAGGTGGTCTACATCGCCAACCACGCCGAGGACAGCGTGGTGATCGTCGACTCCTCGCTGATCCCGGTGCTGGCGCCGATGCTGCCGCAGATGTCGACGGTGCAGACCGTGCTGGTCGCGGGCGACGGCGACCACGCGCCGCTGTCGGAGTCCGGCAAGCAGGTGCTCTCCTATGAAGCGGTGCTGGCTGACGCCGCGGCGTCGTACCCGTGGCCGGACGACGTCGACGAGCGCTCGGCCGCCGCGATGTGTTACACGTCCGGCACGACCGGCAACCCGAAAGGCGTCGTCTACTCCCACCGGTCGTGCTGGCTGCACTCGATGTCGGTGTGTACGGCGAACAACAACGGCCTGTCGTTCCACGACCGCACGATGCCGATCGTGCCGATGTTCCACGCGAACGCCTGGGGCACGCCGTACGCCGCGTTCATGTCGGGCGCGGACCTGATCATGGCCGACCGGTTCCTGCAGGCGGAGCCACTCGTCGGGCTGATCGAGGCGGAACAGGTCACGATCTCGGCCGCCGTCCCGACGATCTGGAACGACATCCTGCAGTTCCTGCGGGCCAACCCGGGCCGCGACGTGTCGAGCGTGCGCGCGGTGTTCTGCGGTGGCTCGGCGGTGCCGCGCGCGCTGATCGAGGCGTTCGACAAGGAGTTCGGCATCCCGATCGTGCAGGGGTGGGGCATGACCGAGACGTCGCCAGTGGCGGCGGTGGCGCTGCCGCCCGAGGGCGCCACCGGCGAGGCGATCTACGACTACCGGGCGTCGCAGGGCCGGGTGCTGTTCGGTGTCGAGGCGCGGATCGTCGACGACGCCGGCGAGGTGCAGCAGCGCGACGGCAAGGCGGTCGGCGAGCTCGAGGTCCGCGGACCGTGGATCACCGCGGCGTACTACAAGAACGACGGCCCGGACCGGTTCGACGGCGAGTGGCTGCGGACCGGCGACGTTGGCACCATCGACCCGCAGGGCTACATCACGCTGACCGACCGCGCGAAGGACGTGATCAAGTCGGGTGGCGAGTGGATCTCCTCGGTCGAGCTCGAGGTGACGCTAATGGCGCACCCCGGCGTGCGCGAGGCGGCGGTCGTCGGCGTACCGGACGACAAGTGGCAGGAGCGACCGCTGGCCTGCGTCGTCCGGCAGCCGGACTGCACCGCAACCCCGGACGAGTTCCGTGACTGGCTGGCCGAGCGGGTCGTCAAGTGGTGGCTGCCGGAACGCTGGGCCTTCATCGACTCGGTGCCGAAGACCAGCGTCGGCAAGTTCGACAAGAAGGTGCTCCGTAAGTCCTACGCCGACGGCGATCTCGACGTCACCACGCTGGCGTAGTCAGCAGCCCCGCCAAGCGGCGAGAAGAGGCAACCTTTCTCGCGGTTTCGCTGCCGGCGGATTGCTGGTCCAGGCGCTCGGCCAACAGCGGCTCTACCGGTGGACGCCGAACCGGTGATACCCACCGGCTGTGCGCGCGGGCTGCGCTAGCCTCGTCGTCGTGGCCGCGAGGCCGCGGGGAGGCTTCGCCTAGTCCGGTCTATGGCGCCGCACTGCTAATGCGGTTTGGGTTTACGCCCATCCCGGGTTCAAATCCCGGAGCCTCCGCCGCTGACCTGGGCTTTTGCATGTCTTGGACCCGCGGTCCTTACCGCGCCACATTTTCCAGTTGCAGTTGTCGTCGCAGTGAAGTGCGGCTCAGCGTCCAGTCGAGCGGCGGCTGGGGCCCCAGACCTCGTCTGCGCGAACTGAGTCGTGGGCGCCGGCGCTACAACCTGCAGGCCGAGTCTCGCCGACACGCCGGCCCTTTTCCCGAATCCTCGGCGGTAGACGGTGGAGCTGTACCTGTCCGGTGTCTCTCCTAGAGTGCGCACGTGTCGTTCACCGCTCTGTTCGCGAGCATCTTGTGAACAAGGCTCGTCCCCCTCGCCGGCTGCGT
>DASZPL010000126.1:0-34453 GCA_035550315.1 Mycobacteriales bacterium
CGAGCCGTTCTTGCTCGCGCCATCGGACTGGATCGGCGCGGTCACCGTCGTGCTGTACGCGCCGTTCGCGCCCGTCGTCGTACCAACCACCTGAGTCCCCGCATTGGCCACCGACTTGTCGACCGTCACCGTCACCGGCACACCACTGGCGTGCGTGCTCAACGTGCCCGCCACCGTCACCGGACCGCCCGCACACGACAACGACGGCGTCACCGTCTCAGTGATGGTGTTCGCCGGGGCGCTGATGCTGTCCGACGAGAGGGTCCGATCCAGGGTCACCGTCGAGCCGCTCAGCGGCACCGCCAGGTGTTCCTGCGCCAGGTTGTGGTCGTTCGGTGACCACCACTGGTTGTCGGTTGCCGACCCGTCGCTGTTCGACGCGGAAACCCGGTCCGTGGTGCGGCCGTCGGCGCTGATGGGGGACGCAACCGATGCGTTCCCGTCGAACGAGAAGCTGCCGTTCAGCGGCGAACTGCCACTACCGCCGATGCTGCCGGCGTCGTACGAGAAGCTGCCGGAGTAGTTGATCGTCTCGTTCTCCTGCCAGCTGTCCCCGTTGTTCAGCGGGAAGTCCAAGGTCCGCCAACCTGGCGAGGGACTGAGGTTGAGGTTGAACTTCGCGGTGACGCTGACGCAGAGGATCGATTCGCAGCCCTGACCGCTGAGGTTCTGGGTCTGGTCCTCTTCGAGCAGCGCCAGGTCGGACCGCCGCACCCACTCGGTGCCGCTCACCGAACCCGACAGGCTCTTCAGCGTGGCTCCGCTGGCCGAGCCGGACCCGCCGGTGATGTTGCCGCTGAGCGTCAGCCGGTAGGCCGACTGGCCGTTGAAGGTGGTCGGTCCCTGGTTGGCGTAAGTGACGTTCTCGTTGATCGTGGCGGAGGTGCCGTTGCCGTCGTTGTAGTTGAACGTCTGCGCATAGGTCCACGACCAGCCGGTCGCCCATGCGGCCACGTCATGCCCGGTGGCCTGGACCGCGAATGCCGACGGCGCCGGACCCGCAACGACCGACGTGATCGCGGCTGCCACCGCGACCAGTCCGAGCCCGCGGCGGCCACTCCGGGCCAACCCGTGCTTGCTGCTGTGATGTCCGCCCCGCACGCGCGCCTGTCGCATTCCCGCCCCTTCGGCTCACCGAGTCCCCCGAAGCCGTCGCCGAAGCATCGACACACGAGAGTCGTTCGCCGATTTAGCCGCAATCCGATACATCTCGTCAAGGGAGGTGGCGCAAGCGTGTGACCGCTCACGGGCAGCGGCTCATTGGGTTGTGCGCGAGTGACAAACAGACGGCCCGACGAACGCCGGTGGCCGCCGATGCGGGCGGGGTTCCGCCCGCCGGAGCTACTCGATCAGGAGTCGAACAGGACGGGCAGCGACGTCGGCGAGCGGAACGAGAGCCCGTGGATGTGGGGGTCGTCGGCGTCCGGATCGAGTCGCACGTTCGGCAGCCGATCGAGGACCGCGTTGATCATCGCGGTGGTCTCGGCCCGCGCGAGATGCTGGCCGAGGCACAGGTGCGGACCCGCACCGAACGACAGGTGGCTCTTGCGCTCGCGGAAGATGTCGAACTCGTCGGGGTTGTCCCACCGCTGCGGGTCGCGGTTGCCGCCGGCCATGCTCACGGCGACCTGCGCGCCCTCGGGGATGCTCTCGCCGCCGAGCATGACCGGGCACTTCGGCGACCGGGTGATGAACAGCAGCGGCGGCTCCCACCGCAGCCCTTCCTCGATCGCCTGCGGCAACAGCGAGCGGTCGTTGCGCAGCGCGTCCAGCTGGTCGGGGTGGGTCAGCAGCCCGTAGAGCAGGTTGCCGGTCGACCGGTACGTCGTCTCGATGCCGGCCGGCAGCAGCAGCCGCAGGAACGGCATGATCTGCTCGTCGGTGAGCGTCTCGCCGTCGACCTGCGCCACGACGAGCCGGCTGATCAGGTCGTCGCGGGGCTGCTTCCGCCGGTCCGCGATGATCGCGCTGAAGTAGTCGGCCAACGCCTTGGACGCCCCAAGTGCGCGGTTCCAGTCCTGCGCGACGCTGATCAGCTCCATCGACCACTGGTGGAACTTCGGCCAGTCGTCGTGCGGCAGCCCCATGATCTTCGCCATCACGGTCAGCGGGAACGGGAACGTCAGGTCGGTGACGAGGTCGGCCCGCCCGTTGCCCGCGACGGCCTCCACCATCTCGTTGGCGACCGGCTCCAGCGTGGTCTCGCGCCACTGCTCGATCACCTTCGGCCGGAACGCTCCCGCGACGAGGACGCGATGGCGCGAATGCTCGGGCGCATCCATCTCGAGGATGGTGTGACCCATCACCGGGCCCATGAACAGCTCGTAACCGCTCGACGAGTACGTATCGGCCTGGGTCAGGACCTGGTTGACGTACTCGTAGTTGAACGCCGTGTACATCGGCGGCATCTTCGGCGCGTTCGCGTCGATCGTCTGGCCCATCTCGCGGGCCAGGTTCATCCCCATCACGGGGCATTGCTCACGCAGGTCGTTGATGAACGGGTAGGGGTCGCGGATGTCGCCCGCCACTTCCTGGAACTGCTGGATTGGGTTGAAACCAGCCGTCTCCGGGTCGGCGTCGATCGTCATCGCCCTCTCCGTTCAGCAGCTTGACGTTCTGGGAACCTGACGCGCGTGTCATCTATGACGTCGACGTCAGGTTACTACGCACCCGCGGGGCTCGAAAGGGCGTCGCGAGCGAGCTGATCGCGCAGTTGCCACTTGCGGACCTTGCCGTTCGGGTCGCGCGGGACGGCGGCAACCGGCACGACCTGCGCCGGCACCTTGAAGTCGGCCAGATGCGCGCGGACGTGGTCCTGCAGCTCGCGCTCCTCGGCGGGTGCCCGCAGCTCGACGACGGCCACGAGGCGCTCGCCGTACCGCTCGTCCGGGACGCCGACCACTGCGCAGTCGACGACGGCCGGGTGCCCGTGGAGCACGTCTTCGATCTCCCGCGGATACACGTTCACGCCGCCCCAGAGCACCATGTCGCTGGCGCGGTCGGTGATGTAGAGGTAGCCGTCCTCGTCGAGGTGGCCAATGTCTCCGACCGTGAAGGCGCCGTCGTGCCAAGCGGCCGCCGTCTTGGCGTCGTCCTTGTAATAAGAGAACCGGGCGCCACCCGCCGGCCGGGCAAAGATCCGGCCGGTCTGCCCCGGTGGCAGCCGGGCGCCGGTGTCGTCGAGGATCCGCACCTCGACGCCCGGCCACGGCTTGCCGACGCTGCCCGGCCGCTCTCGCCACTCCGCCGCCGTGATCCGGCTGACCCCGCCCTCACTGGCGCCGTACAGCTCCGAGACCTCGGCATTGGGCAGCAGGTCGAGGATCCGTCGCTTCACGTCGGTCGGGCAGGGAGCGCCGCCGTGGATGACAAGCCGCAGGCTGGACAGATCGACGCCCTGCCGCGCCTCCGGCGGCAGCTCCAGCAGCCGGATGAAGTGCGCAGGGGTGAGGAAGCTGTACGTCGCCCGGTGCCGGTCGACCAGGCGCAGCCAGGTCGCGGCGTCCCAGGTCTGCTGCACGACGACGGCGCCACCCGCGTAGAGCGCCGCGAACGCGTAACCGCCGGGCCCGGCGTGGTAGCCGGGGCCGGCGAGCAGGTAGCGGTCGGCGGCCGTGATGCCCCAGAGCGCGAGCAGGCCCTCCTGGCCGCGGGCCACCGTCGTGGCGTCGGGCTCGCGTTGCCCGCCGTCGGATGGGCCATGGACGACGCCTTTGGGGCGGCCGGTGGTGCCGGACGTGTAGAACATCCAGTTCGGCGTCGGCCAGGCGCCATCCGGCAGCTCCGCGGGCTCGCCGGCGACCACCTCTGCCAGCGGCTGTGAGCCAGTCACGGGCGCGGCCAGCTCGCCCACGGTGAGGACGCGACAATCTGGCGCCTGCGCCAAGGCCAGCTCGACGTAGCCGGCCAGGCTGCCGTCGGCGACCAGCACCCGCGCGCCGGAGTCGGCGAGCAGCCAGCCGAGCTCGTCGGCCTTCAGGTGCCAGTTCACCGGGATGAAGGACAGCCGGGCGTACGCCGAGGCGACGCCAGTGGCAAGGTAGTCGGTGCCGTTGGGCAGCATGACGGCCACGCGCTCCCCCGGCGTCGCGCCCAGCCGGTGGAGGGCCCGTGCCAGCCGGCACGCCTGGGCGTGCAGGTCGGCGTACGAGACCACCCGGTCGCCGTCGAACACGGCGGGAGCGTCGGGATCGGCTGCCGCTCGGGCGGCGACTCCGCGCCCCTCCGTCATTGCGCGTGACCTTCCGGCCGCCAGAATGGAGCCATGCCCGAGTCTGACATAGCCGTCAGGGTTGAGCCGGCCGGTCCGGAGCGTCACGATGTGCCGCTGGATGGCCGCAGCGGCTTCGTCCGGGTGGCCGATCGGCAGGTGCACTACCTGGAGTGGGGCCCAGCCGACGGACCGCCGGTGCTCGCCATGCACGGGGGCGGGCAGACGTCGTACATGTTCGAGGAGACCGGGGCGGCGCTTCGGGACCGCTATCACGTGATCGCGCCGGACCTGCCGCACCACGGCGAGTCCGACCCACTCGCGGATCCGGAGCGGTTCGGCCGGATCGCGCTGGCGGAGACGGTGCCACCGCTGCTCGACGAATTCGGTGTGCAGCAGGCAGCGATCATCGGCGCCTCGCTCGGCGGCATCGTCGGGCTGACGCTCGCTGCACGCTGGCCGGAACGGGTCCGGGCGATCGTGCTGATCGACGTCGGTCACCGGCTCGAGGAGAGCGGGGTCCGGCGGATCATCGACTTCCTCGGCCGTCACGAGTCCTTCGGATCGCTCGACGAGGCCGCCGCAGCGATCGCGGAGTACCTCCCGCATCGCAAGCGCACCGACCCCGAGCGGTTACGCCGCAACCTGCGGCAGCGTGCCGACGGCCGCTGGGTCTGGAAGCACGGACTCGGGCGGGCGTCGAACCAGCTGACCAGTCAGGCCACGGACTGGCAGGACATTTTGGCCGGGCTGGGTGAGGACGTCGCCCGGGTGCACGCTCCGGTCCTGGTGCTGCGAGGCGCGCGCAGCGACGTGCTGTCGTCGGCCGGGGCCGAAGAGGTCGCCGAGCTGCTGCCCAACGCCGAAGTGGTCGAGGTCGGCGACGCCGGCCATCTCGCTGCCGGCGACAACCCCACCTCCACGATCGACCTGGTCCGCCGCTTCCTCGACGGGCTCGACGACCCGGGTTGATCCCTGACACGAATGTCAGAGATAGTGCGCGGGATCATCCGCCCACAGGCACAACGGTTGAGAGGACTTTCATGGGGCTGCTGGACGGCAAGGTAGCGATCGTGACCGGCGCCGGTCGCGGACTCGGACGCGAGCACGCACTGCTGCTCGCCGCCGAGGGCGCGCAGGTGATCGTCAACGATCTGGGCGGTGAGTGGGACGGCACCGGCAAGGACGACCGGCCGGTGCAGCAGGTGGTGGATGAGATCACCGCCGCCGGCGGCGCTGCCGCCGCCAACCACGACAGTTGTTCGGACTGGAAGTCGGCCGAAGGCATGGTCCAGCAGGCGATCGACACCTTCGGTGGCCTCGACATCGTGGTCAACAACGCCGGCATCTTGCGCGACAAGATGGGCTACAACATGGACGAGTCCGACTGGGACTCGGTCATCGACGTCCACCTCAAAGGCCACTTCGCGGTCACGCACTTCGCCGCCAAGCACTGGCGGGAGCGCAGCAAGGCCGGTGACGAGGTCTACGGCCGGATCGTCAACACCGCAAGTGAGTCCGGGATGTTCGGCAACGCCGGCCAGTCGAACTACGCCGCGGCGAAGGCCGGGATCATCGCTCTCACCGTCGTCACGGCCCGCGAGCTCGCGAAGATCGGGGTCACCGCGAACGCGATCGCGCCGCGCGCCCGCACCCGGATGACCGAGAACACCTTCGCCGGATTCGGCGCGGTCGAAGAAGGTGGGTTCGACGAGTGGGGGCCGGCGAACGTCGCCCCGATCGTGGCCTGGCTCGCCAGCCCGGCTGCCGGCCACATCACCGGCCAGCTCTTCGTCGTGTGGGGCTCGCAGGTGCAGCTCGCCCGGCCGTGGCAGGAAGCCGGCAAGATCGACGCCGGCAAGCAGGCGTGGACGGTCGAGGGTTTGATCGACGCGGCGCCGAAGCTGTTCGCGAACCAAGACCCCGGGCTGCCGCCATTCGGCTTCGCCGAGGGCTGAGCGCACCGTCCCAGCCGTGTCCCCGTCAGCCCGCCTGATCCCCGACCAGCTTCGCTGGGCGGCGGAGCACCATCCCGACGAGATCGGCTTCACCGTGGTCGGCGCCGGCGACCTGACGCTGGGCGACTGGCATGCGCGGTCGTCACGGGTAGCCCGTGGGCTGGTCGGGCTCGGCGTCCGTCCCGGCGATCGGGTTGCGCTGGCGCTGACGCCGCAGGACGGGCTGGCGTTCGTCGTCGGGTATGCCGCGGCGCACAAGGCCGGGGCAGTCGCCGTACCCGTCAATGTGCGGCTCTCTCCGCGGGAGTTCGTCGGCATCCTGCGGCATTGCGAGCCGGCGGTGGTCGTGGTCAGCGACTCGCTGCGTCACCTCGTCACCGACTTGGCCGAGCCCCGGCCCACGATCGTCACGGTCGGCGCCGCTGGCGGCGGCGAGCTCGGCTGGGAGTCGTTGCTCGACGAGGATGCCGCCGACTTGCAGGTCCCGCGTGACCCGGAGGACCTGGCGGAGATCCTCTACACCTCCGGCACGACCCGCACGCCGAAAGGTGTGGCGGTGCGGCACTGCAACTCGGCCCTGTTCGTGTACGCCGAGCCGGCCTGGAGCGGTCGGGTCTGGGTGCACGCCAGCCCGATGTTCACGATGTCCGGGCTGACGTTCGTCTACCAGCCGATGCGGATGGGGATGCGCACGGTCTACCAACCGAAGTTCGACACCCGGCAGTTCCATCAGTTGGTGCGCGACTACCAGCCCCAAGCCTGCTTCCTGGTGCCCGCCATGATCGAGTTGCTGCTCGCCGACGAGGAGACCAAGGCGGTCGACCTGTCGTGCATCGAGCTGGTCTCGATCGGGTCCGCACCGATCGCGCCGAGCACGTTGACCGAGTTTCAGCAACTGGTGCCGCAGGCGGCGGTCAGCAACTCTTACTCGATGACCGAGGCCGGTACGGCGTACTTCGTGATGCCGAAGGGGGAACTGGCCAACCACCCTGGATCCGTGGGCCAGCCGGTGCCGCCGGCGGAGGTGCGCATCGTCGACGACAACGGCGCCGACGTGCCGACCGGGACCGTCGGTCACGTGCAGGTGAAGCCGGCGGGACGGATGCGGGAGTACTACCGCGAGCCGGACGCCTCGAAGGAGGTGTTCGCGGCCGATGGCTGGCTGCGCACTGGCGACCTGGGACGGTTCGACGACGACGGCTTCCTCTACATCGCCGGGCGAGCGAAGGACGTCATCATCCGCGGCGGCCTGAAAGTGCACGCGTCGGACGTGGAGGCGGCGCTCTACGAGCACGACGCGGTCCAGGAAGCGGCGGTCGTCGGAGCGCCGCACCGGGTGCTGGGCGAGGACGTCGCCGCCTTCGTCGTGCTCCGCGACGGAGCGCAGTGCGAGGCGACCGAGCTGATCGACTTCTGCCGGCAGCGGCTGGCCGATTACATGGCGCCGCGCCGGATCCACTTCCGGGAGGCGTTGCCGCGCAACGCGACCGGCAAGGTACTCAAGCGCGACCTGGTGGCCGAGCTCGCGGAGTCGGCTCAGCCGGCGGCGACGGCCGGTGGCGGGCCGAGCACGAGGTCGGCGACCCGCGCCCGCTGATAACCCTGCCGGCCGAGGACCAGGTCGGTCGCCTTCGCCCGCTTGTAGTAAAGATGCGCCGGGCAGTCCCACGTGAACCCGACGCCGCCGTGCACCTGAATGCAGCTGCCGGTGACCGCGATCGCCGCCTCGGCCACCCAGGACTTCGCCATCGCCGCGGCGGACTCGCGGTCGGGGGCGTCCGAGTCGGAGGCCCAGGCGGCGTAGTGGCTGCCGACCCGTGCCAGTGTGAGGTCGCGCAGCATGTCCGCCGCGATGTGCTTCACCGCCTGGAACGAGCCGATCGGCCGGCCGAACTGCACCCGCTGCTTGGAGTACTCGACAGCGAGGTCGAAGGCGGCTTCGGCAGCGCCGACCAGCTCGGCGCAGAGCATGACCGTCGCGTCGTCGACGACCCTCCTCAGCAGCTCGGTCTGGTCGCCGGCCGGCCCGAGGCGGACCGCCGGCGTGCCGTCCAACGGCAGCCGCGCCAGCGCCCGGGTCGGGTCCATGTTCGGCACGGCCGTTGCCGGCGGCGACTCGACCAGGTAGCTGCCGAGACCGCCGCCGCTCTCCCTCGCGACGACGATCACCCAGTCGGCGACCTGGCCGTCGGCGACCACCGGCTTGAGCCCGTCGAGCCGCGCCCCGCCGTCGCTGTCGGTCGCGACGGTGCGGACGCCGACCAGCGGGTCTCCGGCGGCGCCGGCTTCGTCCAGAGCGACCGCACCGATCCGGCTGCCGTCGACCAAGCCCGGCAACAGCTCGGTCGCGCCGAGTCGCACGGCGGCGAGGGTGGCGAAGACGGCCGAGGAGAAGAACGGCCCGGGCAACGGCAGCTTCCCCATCTCCTCGAGGACGACAGTCATGTCGACCAGCCCGAGGCCGAGGCCGCCGTACTCCTCCGGCACCAGCAAGCCGGGCCACCCCAGCTCCGCGATCTGCCGCCACAACTCGGGCGGCATGGTGGCGCCGGACGCGACCATCTGCTGCCGGACGTCGGGCGGGAAGATCCCGGCCAGCGAGTCACGGACGGCCTCGCGCAGCGCGTTCTGGTCGGGGCTAAAGTCGAAGTCCACGCCGCAATGTTGGCGGCTGCCATTCCCTGACGCAAATGTCAGGGTTCGGTCGCTGCCGCCGTCGGGCGGGCGATAACTTGCAGGGCATGGACTTCGCCTACACGGCCGAGGACGAAGCGTTCCGCGCCGAGCTGCGCGAGTGGCTCGCGGTGAACCTCGCGGAGTTCGGCGCCGGCACGGTCGAGCCGTACGAGGGCATGAGCCGCGTCTACGGCCGCCGCCAGGCGTGGCAGCGACGGATGGCCGAGGGCGGCTGGGCGGCGATCAACTGGCCGGCGAAGTGGGGCGGCCGCGACGCCACGCTGATGCAGAACATCATCTACTCGCAGGAGATGGCGAAGGCGAAGACGCCGGGCATCTTCAACGCCAACGGCGTCTGGCAGATCGGCCCGATGATCATCAAGTGGGGCACGCCCGAGCAACAAGACCGGTGGCTGCACAACATCCTTTACGCCGAGGAGCACTGGTGCCAGGGCTTCTCGGAGCCGGAAGCCGGCTCCGACCTCGCGAACCTGCGACTGCTCGCGATCCGCGACGGCGACGACTACGTGCTCGACGGGCAGAAGATCTGGTGCACGACGGCGCACTTCGCCCGCTGGGGGTTGTTCCTGGTCCGCACCGACCCGACGGCGATCGAGCGCGGCGCGAAGCACGAGGGGATCACCGCGCTGATCGTCGACCTGAAGGTGCCCGGGGTGACGGCGACGCCGATCACCGACATCGCCGGCGAGGACTCGTTCTGCCTGGTGACCTTCGACGGCGCGCGGGTGCCGGTCGACTACCGGCTCGGCGGCGAGGGCGAGGGCTGGCTGGTGGCCATGGGGACGCTGACCAACGAACGCGTCGGCACGGCGGGCCTGTCGATCACCATGAAGGCCGATCTCGACAACGTGGTCGAGCTGGCCCGCAAGCACAACCCGGGCGCGCTCGCCGACCCGGAGCTGCGCGACCGGTTAGCTCGCGCGTACACCCAAATCGAGCTGACCCGGCTGTTGAACTTCCGCGCGCTGTCCAAGGTGCTGAAAGGCGACAAGGGCTGGCCGGAGGTGCAGATCGCCAAGCTGCAGTGGAGCCACCTGGCACAGACTCTGGCGGAGCTACAGGTCGACTTGCTCGGACCGGCGGCGGTGCTTACCCGCGGCGGCGAGGACGCCATCGACCGCGGCGCGTGGACCCGGCTCTACAGCTACCAGCGGTTCACGTCGATCGGCGCCGGCACCACCCAGGTGCAGAAAAACATCATCGCCGACCGCGCGCTCAAGCTCCCGCGCAAATAGCCGCGGCTCACCAACTTGCGGAGTTCGTACGTCCGTCGGTGGTGACCTTGACGCTCTCGCCGACGAGCTCGCGTGACTCGGCGTCGGCCAGCAGGTCAGGATCGCGGACCCGGGCGTAAGCCCGCGCGCCGTCCGGCAGGTCGAGGATCAGCAACCCTGACTCGGCACCGCCGTCACGGGCATGCGCGACGGTGTACGCCGCGACCGCCGCTTCGCCCTCGTGCGTGTCGGCGACCGGCCGCGGCGCCGGCAACGGCGCGGTGAGGTCGGCAGCCGGCGCCGGCGCGCCCGGCTGCGTCGACAGCACGGCGTAGGCGTGCTTCGTCATGTGCATGCCGACGCCGGTCACCAGGCCATGCGCGTCGCCGACGCGGCGGAGGACGTCGACCATGCTGGCGACGGAGTGCAGCGCGTAGGCGCTCGCCGGCCCACCGGCGTACGGCAGGCCGCCGGTCACGGTGAGCCCGCGCGGGTCGGCCAGGTCCAGCCCGAGCGCGTCGCAGCCGAACCGCACCGACGACGCGAAGCAGCTGTAGAGGTCAAAGGCGGCCAGGTCGTCGACGCCGACGCCCGCCTGGTCGAGTGCGGCCGCCGCGGCAGCGGCCATCGCCGGCGAACCGTCCAGTGCCGGGTGCGCAGCCACCGTCCACGGGTCTTCGGCGTACGCGTAGCCGCGCAAGTAGATTCGCCGGTCAGCCGGCACGCCCAGCCGATCCGCCTCGGCGGTCGACATGACGAGCACGGCGGCCGCCATGTCGACATCCATCACCGAGACCGTGCGCTTGGTGTAGGGCCAGCCGACGTACCGGTTGTCCGGGGTCGGCGTGACCAGCTCGTCGGCGGTGCGCTGCTCCGGCCACCAGGCGTGCGGGTTGGCGGCCGCGACCCGGGTCATCGCGGCGAACATCGCGCCGCGCTCCGCTGCTTCCGCGGCCAGCGACACCCCGCGAGCCGCCCGTCGGGCGACGTCGAAGAGCGGGAACGTCTCCCACGCCTGGAACACCTCGTGGGCGATCTCGGTCGCCACCGGCATTTGCTCAAACGGGAACGGCGGCGGTTGCGGATGCCGGTGACTCCACGCCGGCCGCTCGCCGCCCCGCTTCAGTGACCGCTTGGTAGCGAGCGCCTCGGCGCTGACCAGCAACACAGAGTCGCTGTCACCCGCCCCGATCGCACGGGCCGCGTCGGCCAGCAACGCGAGCGGCACGGTGCCGCCGATGCCGGAGTAGGTCCGCTGCTTCGGGTCGTTGCCGAGCGCCTCGGCGAGCCGCGCCACCGGGTCGTCGTACTGCCACGACTGGCAGTAGACGATGCTCACGCCGTCGAGCGACTCGAGGGCTGCCGGCGCACCGGCGTCGGCGGCCGCGGCTCGGGCGACCTGCTCCCAGCTGGCAAGTGGCTCGGGCGCCGGTCCGGCCGCCGGGCGCACGGTCTGCTGCGCGACTCCGACCAGACATGGAGTCCGCGGATCGACGCTCAACCCACGTCCTCCTCGAGCCGGTTCGGTTGCTGACGTGTGTGTCATAGTAGGGCCCGTTTCGGCGGAGGTGAGTCGAGTGGAGCTGGCCGGTTCCGCGGTCCTCGTCACCGGGGCATCGACCGGCATCGGCGCGGCGACGGCACGCGCGCTGGGCGCCGCCGGAGCCCGCGTCGGATTGGCCGCGCGGCGTCAGGAGCTGCTGGACAAGGTCGCCGACGAGACCGGCGCAGCCGGCGCCCCGGACGTCGCCGTCTGGGCCGCCGACCTGGCCGATCTCGCGGTCGCCGAGCAGGTCGCCCGCGAAGCCTGGGACCGCTTCGACGGCCTCGACGGGCTGGTCAACAACGCGGGTGCGCCGAAGCGTCGGCACGTCACGCGGCTCACGTCGGAGGACGTCGAGCAGACGATGCAGCTGAACTACTTCTCGCCGGTGCGGATGATGCTGACGCTGCTGCCGCTGATGCGCGAACGCGGCAGCGGCGTCATCGTCAACGTCGCGAGCCTGGCCGGCCGGGTCCCGCCACCGCGCGAGGCGGCGTACGCCGGCAGCAAGTTCGCACTGACCGGGTTCAGCGAGGTCATGGCCGTCGACTTGTGGGACGAGCCGGTGCAGGTCCGGGTCGTCCAGCCGGGCCCGATCGACACGCCGATCTGGGGCGACGTACCGGGCAATGAGCCACCGGCGTACACCGGCCAGATGTACCCGCCGGAGGACTGCGCGGCCGCGATCCTCGACGCGCTGACCGGCGACGGCTTCGAGCGGTTCGTCCCGCCCGAGCTCGGCGACATCGTCGCCGCGAAAGGTCAAGACGTCGACGGCTTCCTCGCCGGCAGCGCGGCCTTCGCCAAGGACTCCTCGGCGGTCACCGATCTCAAGCCAAGGGGTTGACCAGCTCGTCGACTCCGTGCTGGTGGTAGCGCCAGGCCGCGCGCAGTACAGCGCGCTGCGAGACGCCCAACCGCCGGGCGATCCGCGGCGCCGGCACCGGCTCGGTGCAGGCGAGCAGGATGGCGGCGCGCACTGCCGCGGGGCTGCCGGTGTGCGCGACCCGCTCGAGCGTCGCGCGCTCCTCGTCGGACAGGCCCGCGATCAGCGGCCCGGTCATCGCGGCGCGCAACAGGTCGCGGCGTCTCACCGCGCCTTCCACACCGGCGCGCGCTTCTCGGCGAACGCTTTCGGGCCCTCCTTGGCGTCCTCGGTGGAGAAGATCTTGCTGCTCAGTTGCTGCTCGATCTTGTAGGCACCGTCGAGGTCGGTCAGCATGCCGCGCACCACCGACTCCTTCGTGGCTTGGACCGCGAGCGGCGCGTTCTTGGTGATGCGCTTGGCGAAAGCGCGCGCCTCGTCGAGCAGTGACTCCTCGGGCACGATCCGGTTGATCAGACCCATCCGCAACGCATCCTCGGCGCTGAACCGATCCGCGGTGAGCAGGAACTCCATCGCGTGCGGCAGCGCGATCTGGCGCGGCAGCCGCGCGGTCGTGCCGCCACCGGCGAACAGGCCGCGTGCCGGTTCGAGCACGCCAAACGTCGCGTGCTCGGTGGCCAGCCGGATGTCAACGCCACCCAGCATCTCCATGCCACCGGCCACACATGGCCCGTTCACCGCCGCAATGATCGGCTTGAAGAGGTCGACTTTGCGCAGCACCGCGTCGGTGCCGTCGCGCAGCCGCCAGCCGTTCGGGTGCTCCCCCGCGCCTTCCTTGATCTGCTGCTGCAGCGCCGTGATCTCGGGGATGTAGGTCTTGAGGTCTGCGCCCGCCATGAAGCAGCGCTGTACGCCGGTGACGATCGCGACCCAGGCGTCGTCGTCGTCGCGGAACCGCTGCCACGACTCTGCAAGGTCGTGGAAGTGCTGGAAGTCGAGCGCGTTCTTCGCCTCGGGGCGATCGATCGTGATGAGGACGATGTGGTCGTCCTCCTTCTCATAGTGGATCGGCATTGCCTCAGCCCGCTCGCTCGATGACGGTCACGTTGGCCTGGCCGCCGCCCTCGCACATCGTCTGCAGCCCGAGCCGGCCGCCGGTGCTTTCGAGCACGTTGAGCAACGTGGTCATCAGCCGGACGCCGCTCGCGCCCAGCGGATGCCCGATCGCGATCGCGCCGCCGCGCACGTTCAGCTTGGCCGGGTCCGGGACGAACTCCCGCGCCCACGCCATGGTGATTGCGGCAAACGCCTCGTTGACCTCGAAGGCGTCGAAGTCCTCGATGGTGAGTCCGGTGCGGGCGAACAGCTTGCGGGTGGCCGGGTTCGGCGCGGTCAGCATCCAGACGGCGTCCTGGGCGGCGACCTGGAAGTGGCGGAAGGTCGCGCGCACCGGCAGGCCCAGCCGCTCGGCCGTGTCACGACCGGCGATCAGCATGGCCGCCGCGCCGTCGTTCATCTGCGAGGCGTTGCCGGCGGTGATGTCCGGCGCGAGCTCGGGTTGCGGGTGCGCGCTCGGCAGCTGGGACATCCGCTCCAGCGAGGCATCGAAGCGGATTCCCTCGTCCGCCGTCATCAGCTCGTCGGTCAGCGCGCCCTCGGCGTCGCGGATCTGGATCGGCAGGATCTCGTTCGCGAACTCACCCGCGGTTGTGGCGGCGGCGGCGCGGCGGTGCGACTCGAGTGCGAAGGCGTCCATCTCCTCGCGGCTGATCTTCCAGTCGTCGGCGATCCGCTGCGCCACCTCGAACTGCAGCTTGAGCTGACCGTCGATCGCCGACAGGAACGCCGGGGAGAACGGGCCGGTGCCGCCCCGGGCATTGGACGCCATCGGGGCGCGGCTCATCGACTCGACCCCGCATGCGATGACCAGGTCGTAGGCCTCGGCCATCACGCCTTGCGCGGCGAAGTGCACGGCTTGCTGGCTGGAGCCGCACTGGCGGTCGACGGTCGTCGCGGGCACGGTCCACGGCAGCCCGGCGGCGACCCAGGCGTTGCGCGTCACGTTGGTGCTCTGCTCGCCGCTCTGCGTGACGCAGCCGCCGATGACGTCGTCGATGGTTTCCGGGTCGACGCCGGTGCGCTTCAGCAGCCCGCTGAGCGCATGTCCCAGCAGGTCAGTGGGATGCCAGCCAGACAGCCGTCCGCCGCGCTTGCCGATCGGCGTACGGACGGCGTCGACGATCACCGCCTCACGCATTGCCGGCCTCGTTCTGCGGCTTCCGGAACAACAGCTTGTAGACGTTGATGAAGTCGCGGTTGACCTTGTCGGGCAGCGGTACGGCGCCGCCCAGCGACCGGGCACCCCAGACGATCTGCGCGGCGCGTTCGACCACGCCAGCCTGGTGCAGTGCGCGCTCGGTCGACGGCCCGACCGTGACCATGCCGTGGCTGGCGAGCAGCGCGCTGCCGACGTCGTCCAACATCGCCGCGGCGTTGTCGCCGAGCTCCGTCGTACCGCTCATCGCGTAGTCACAGACCGGCACTTCGCCCCCGACGTAGAGCGTGAACTCGTCAACCACCGCCGGGATCGGCTGCCGGGCGCAGGCGAACATCGTCGCGTAGAGCGGATGGGTGTGGATCACCGATCCGACCTCGTCGAACTTGCGATAGCAGGCGAGATGCACCCACTTCTCACTCGACGCGGAGCGGTGACCGTCGACGACGTTGCCGTCGAGGTCGAGGACGACGAGGTCGTCGAGCGTCATGTCCTCGTATGGCAACGACGATGGCGTGATCACCACCCGGTCGTCGGGGAGCCGGCCGGAGACGTTGCCGCTCGTGCCGGCGGTCAGGCCGCGACGCAGCATCTCCTTGGCGGCGTGCAGCACCTGTTCATGGACGTCGCCCACGTCAGCCCTTCCTCAAGACCTCGGGATTCACGCAGTGCTCCGGCGGTTGGCCGTCGAGGATTCGCTCGATGTCGGTGGCCACGAGCCGCGAGTGGTTCGCCTCGGTGTCGTACGTCGCGCCCCCGATGTGCGGCGTGAGGACGACGTTGGGCATGGCCGCCAGCGGGTGCGACGGGTCGAGCCACTCGTGCTCGAAGTGATCGAGCCCGGCGGCAGCGAGGTGCCCCGACTCGAGCGACGCGACCAGCGCGTCGGTGTCGTGCAGCGCGGCCCGCGCGGCGTTCAGGTAGACGGCGCCATCACGCATCGCAGCGAACTCGGCGGCGCCAATCATGCCCTTGGTCTCGTCGGTCACTGGTGCGTGCATGGTGACCACGTCAGACTCGGCGAGCAGGTCGGCGAGCGAATGCGTCGCGTCGGCGGCGTACGGATCGTGGGCGATCACGCGCATGCCGAGCCCCTCGAGCCGCCACTTCACCGCCCGTCCGATGGCGCCGAAGCCGACGATCCCGACGGTGCGGCCGGCTAGCTCCCAAGCGCGAAACCGCTGGTAGGGAATCGTCCCATCGCGGTAAATCTCGCCGGCGCGACACTCCCGGTCGGCGACGCAGATGCCGCGGGTCGCGGCAAACAGCAGGCCGACCGTCAGCTCCGCGACGGCGTCGGCGTTGCGGCCGGGCGCACGCACGACCGGGACGCCGGCCGCGGTCGCGGCAGCGATGTCGACGTTGTTCGGGTCGCCCCGGGTGCAGCCGACCACGAGCAGCGGCTGGTCGAAGACCGGCCCGCCGACCTTGTCCGACTCGCAGACCAGCACGGTCGCGCCTTCGTCGGCGAGCCGCTTGGCCAGCTCCTCCTCGCCGTACATCTTCAGCGGTTGCTGCTCGATCCACGGCTCGTAGACGAGGTCGCAACGCCGCTGGAGCAGCTCGAACCCGTCGCCCCGCATCGGTGCGAGGACCAACGCGCGGGGGCGCTCGGCGGGCGCGGTCACAGCGGCAGAGCCTCCTCCGTCGGCGGGGTGGCGCGAGTCATCCGGGAACCGTCAGACTATCCAAAGGCTGACATCCGTGTCAGACATCGCGCGCGACGGCGGAGGCTTGATGGCAGGGGACATCACGGTCGGGCTGGACATCGGCACGACGTCGGTGAAGGCGCTCGCCGTCGACGCCGACGGCACCGTGTTGGCGCGCTCCCGGATCCCGCACGAGGTGTTCGCACCGACCCCGGACATCCACGAGCACAACGCGCTCGAGGCGTGGTACGAGGGCCCGCGGCGAGCCGTCGCCGAGCTCGGAGTGGCCGACTTCGTCGGCATCGGCGTCGCGTCGATGGTGCCGAGCATGACGGCGGTCGACGACGACGGACGTCCGATGACGCCGGGGTTGTTGTACGGCGACCACCGCGGCCGCACCAGCGACCATGCGGTCGACCCACTGAACTCCGGCGAGTACCGCGCGATGCTCGACTGGACGATCCAGCAGGCGCCCAACGCCCGCGGCTATTGGACGGCGCCCGCCGTCGCGGCGGCAGCGCTGGGCGGCACCCCCGTGCTCGACATCGGCACGGGCGTCGCGCTGGCGCCGCTGTGGGACGGCGACTGGCAGGCGGATCGGCTGGCCGAGATCGGGCTGCGCCCCGAGCAGATGCCGGTCATCAGCATGAGCAACGACAGCCCGAGCGGCTGGATCGGCAAGGCGGCGCAGGCTCCCGGGATGGCCGATGCCTGGGCGGAAGCGACGGTCGCCGGTGCCACCGGTGTCGGCGACGCGTTGGTCATCTGCGGTACGACGCTGATCATCTGGTGCGCGCTGGCGGAGCCGATGTTGGTCGACGGTTTGTGGTCGTTCCCGCACCCGTACATCCAGGGCCTGACGATGCTCGCCGGCGCCAGCAACGCCGGCGGGATGTTCATCAACTGGGCGCGTCGCACGCTGGCCGGCGCGACCGTGCAACTCGAGCCGGAGAGCCTGCCGGTGTGGGTGCCGTACGTGCGCGGCGAGCGGACGCCGCTGCACGACCCGAGCCGCCGCGCCTCACTGCACGACGCGCACATCGGCCAGGACTCGGCCGCGCTGATGCGGGCGGCCTACGAGGCCGCCGGCTTCGTCGTACGCCGCCAGCTCGACCAGGCCGGCTCGCAGACTCGGCGGATCGTTGCCAGCGGCGGCGGCGTCCACGACGAGGAGTGGATGCAGGCGCTCGCCGACTGCACCGGCGTACCGGTCGATGTGGTGGCGGTGCCGGAGGGCGCGGCACTCGGCGCCGCGTGGTACGGCCGGATGGCGGCGGGGCTCGAACCGCTGGAAGGCGTGGCGCGGTGGGTGCGCCACGGCCGCCGGTACGAGCCGGACCCGCGCTGGCTGCCGCACTGCGAGGAGCGCTACCAGCGCTGGCGCACCCTCGCCGACTAACCCCCGCAGATCTTCGGGCAGTTGCACGCCGCATCGGCGTGTCGGGCCGAATTTTGGTCGGTTACGCGAAGATCTGCGGGGGCTGTGGACGGGCGCCGACGAGGTCCGCGGTGCGTTGCCATTCTCCGGACATGGATGGCTGCCTCGGCTGTACGCCGGTGATCGCAGCCCGCGACGCCGCCGAGCTTGGCCTGGGCCGGCGCGGGTTGCAGCGCCTGCTCGCCGACGGCGTCCTGCTTGCGCCGCAACGTGGGGTCCTCGTCGGGAGCTGCCAGGTCGAGCGCGCCGCAGCTGACCGCCGGCTCGACCACCTGCTGCAACTGCAGATCCTGCTGACCGTCTACCCAGACGCCGCCGCCAGCCACGATTCGGCGGCGTTGGTAGCGCGCCTGCCACTGCTGATGCACCCACGGCTCGTCACCGTCACGCGGCGCCGAGGCGCCTGGCGTGGCGGCGCCCAGAGCCGGGTCCGGATCGCGCGGCTACCGGCGTCGCACCTCACGACCGTCGACGGCATTCGTACGACGACAGTCCGCCGTACCTTCGTCGACATCGCGAGATCGGCGACGTTTCGCGAAGCCGTCGTCGTCGGGGACGCAGCGGTCCGGCGCGGCTTCGGCGTCGCCGACTTGCGCGAAGCGGTCGAGGAGTGCGCCGAGTGGGCGGACGTCGGCAAGGCCCGCCGAGCCGTGCGCTTCCTCGACGGCCGCGCCGAGTCGCCACTCGAATCGGTGTCGCGCGCGATCATGCACGAGTTCGACGTCCCGCCACCCGAACTGCAGACGCCGATTCGACTCGATGCGACGACGGAGTACCGCGCCGACTTCTACTGGAAGGCGCGACGCGTCATCGGCGAGGCCGATGGCATGGCCAAGTACGACGAACCCGCAGCGCTGCGAGCGGAGAAGCTTCGCCAGGAACGGCTGGAACGAGCCGGCTTCGCGGTCGTGCGCTGGACCTGGGACGAGATGCTGAACCAGACCGACGCGACCATCGCGCGCATCCAGGCCAAACTCGCCACCCACCGCTGATCTTCGCGCAACTGACCAAAATCGGGCGCGACACGCCGCGCCGGCGTGCAACTGCGCGAAGATCTGCGGTTAGGGGGCGTCGCGGGGGAGGCCGAGCAAGCGCTCGCCGATGACGTTGCGCTGCACCTCGCTGGTGCCGCCGGCAATCGTCAGGCAACGGGTCGCGAGGAAGCCGTGCGTCCAACCGCCCGCGGCCCCCTCGCTGGTCGCGCCGTCGACGCCGAGCAGCTCGATGCCGTACTCCTGCACCCGCTGCTCGTGCTCGGCGCCGATCAGCTTGCGCAGGCTCGACTCGGCGCCCGGCCCGCTGCCGCGCAACGCCCGCAGCATCTGCCGGTAGCCCATCAGCCCGAGCGCCCGGGCCTCCGCGACCAGCGCGCCAAGCCGGTCGAGAGCGACGGCATCGGCGGCTTCCGGCATCACCTGCAGCAGCGCGTCCACGCCGGTGCCAAAGGCCGAACCGCTCGACATCTGCACCCGCTCGTTCGCGAGCGTCGTGCGCGCAAGCCGCCAGCCGTCGTCGACGTCGCCCACGACGCAGTCGTCCGGCACGAACACGCCGTCGAGGAACACCTCGTTGAACATCGCCTGCCCGGTCAGCTCGCGCAGTGGCCGGATGTCGATGCCCGACGTACTCATGTCGAGCAAGAAATAGGTGATGCCGGCATGGCGGTTGCCGTCGGTGATCGGCGTCGTGCGCGCGAGCAGGATGCCGTGGCTGCTCTGCCGCGCCATCGAGGTCCAGACCTTCTGCCCGGTGACCAGCCAGCCACCGTCAGTCCGCTCGGCGCGCGTCGTCAGCGACGCCAGGTCGGACCCCGCCCCGGGCTCACTGAACAACTGGCACCAGCTGATCTCGCCGTAGAGCGTCGGGCGGATCCAGCGCTCCTGCTGCGCCGGCGTGCCGTGCTCGATCAGCGTCGGCAACACCCACGCGGCGATGCTCAGGTGCGGCCGCCGCACCTTCGCCCGGCGGAACTCCTCGTCGATCACGAGCTGCTCGACGGCGCCCGCACTGCGACCCCACGGCCGCGGCCAATGCGGCGACAGATAGCCCTCGTCCGCCAGCCGGCGACGCCGGGCATCGTCGTCCAGCTCTTGCAGTGATTGCAGGAACTCCTGCACGGCCCCGCGGTGCTCGTCTGCCTCCGCGGGCAGTTCCACGTCGAGCGTGCGGCGGACCCCACGCAGCGCGAGCGTCGCGGTCCGGGTCCGCCACGACGAGGTCGGCCCGAAGACCTGCCGGACCGCCACCGCACGGCGCAAGTAGAGATGCGCGTCGTGCTCCCAGGTGAACCCGATGCCGCCGAGGACCTGCACGCAGTCCTCCGCGGCGCGCACGGCGCCGTCGAACGCAATCGCCGCGGCGCTCGCCACGGCCAGCTGCCGCGACTCCCCGTCGTCCGCCGTCCGGGCCGCGTCCCACACCGCGGCCCGCATCTGCTCGACCAGCGCGAGCAGGTCGGCGCACCGATGCTTGATCGCCTGAAACGTGCCGATCGGCCGGCCGAACTGCACCCGCTCCTTCGCATGCCGGGTCGCCTCGTCGAGGCACCAGCCGGCGAGGCCGCACGTTTCGGCGGCGTAGAGCACCGCGCCGATGTCGGCAACGTCCTCGGCGCTGATGGTCAGCTGCCGTTCGGGAGGTACGACGACGCCGGCCAGGTCCACCTCGGCCATCCGGCGCGCCAAGTCGAGACTGCCCACCGGCCGACGGGCCCGCCCGGCGACATCGATGGCGCACCAGACCAGCGCGCCGTCGACGGACACCGGCGCCACCAGCAGGTCCGCGACCGCACCGCCCAGCACCGGCCGCACGACCCCGTCCAGCGCAACTCCGGCGGCTACGGCCGATCCCGCGACCGGCGGGCAGCCGATCGCGACGGCTGCCGGCGTCGTCCCGGCCACCACGTCCGCGAGCAGCTCTTTCGCAGCCGCCCCGCCGTCGGCCGCCAGCACCGATGCAGCGTGCATCGTCGGCAGCAACTGCCCGGGGGCCACGGCGCGGCCCAGCTCCTCCGCGACCACGGCCGACTCGGCCAGCCCAAAGCCGGCGCCGCCGTACTCCTCAGGCACGGCCAGCCCGAGCCAGCCCAGCTCGGCCGCGTCCGCCCAGTACGCCGGCAGCTGCTCGACCTCGGCGTCGACCGCCTCGCGGACCACCTCCAGTGGGCACCGTCGCGCCAGCAGGTCGCGCGCGGAGTCACGCAGCGCGTCGTGTTCTTCGGTCACGCCGATCGGCATCGGTCGCTCGATCCCTCAGTCGTCGACCTCGGCGCGCAACGCACCCACGGTGCAGGCTTCACGCGCCCGGTGCCGGAACGGGTCGAAGGCGAAGCGCCGCATCGCGTTCTCGTGGGTGATCTTGTTGACCACGTCGTCCGGCACGTCCTCGAAGTGCTTGGCCAGCGCCTCCGGCGAGTGCGGCCACGAGGAGTCGGAGTGCGGGTAGTCGCACTCCCAGGTCAGGTTGTCGATGCCGATCAGGTCGCGCGTGGCGACGCCGGCCTTGTCGTCGATGAAGCAGAAGGTGAACGCCTCGCGGGCCTTGGCGCTCGGCAGCACGCCGCCGAAGTCCTGACCGGTCCAGAACCGGTGCCGCTCGTAGACGTAGTCGATCCGCTCGAGGAAGTACGGCAGCCAGCCGACGCCGCCCTCCGACAGCGCGAACTTCAGGTCCGGATGGCGCTTCAGCGCGGGCGACCAGATCAGGTTCGCCGCGGCCTGCATCGCGTTCAGCGGGGTCAGCGTGACCATGACGTCGATCGGCGCGTCGTTCAGCTCGATCGTCGTCGACGACGAGCCGATGTGCAGGCAGATGACCATGCCCTCTTCGACGCACGCCCGGTAGAACGGGTCCCAGTGCTCCGAATGCAGGCTCGGCCAGCCCAGCTTCGACGGGTCTTCCGAGAACGTGACTGCTCGGCAGCCCTTGGCGGCGACCCGGTGCACTTCCTTCGCCATCAGCTCCGGATCCCAGATCGGCGGGATCGACAGCGGGATGAACCGGCCGGGGTAGGAGCCGCACCACTCGTCGATGTGCCAGTCGTTGTACGCCTGGAGCATGACGTAGGACATGTCCTTGTCCTTGGCCCGGCTGAACAGCTGGCCGCAGAACTGCGGGAATGACGGGAAGCACATCGAGCCGAGGACACCGTTGCGGTTCATGTCCTTGACCCGCTCGTGGATGTCGTAGCACCCGCGCCTGATCTCGTCGTACGCCGTGGGGTTGAAGTTGTATTCCTCCGGCGGCCGGCCGGCCACCGCGTTGAGCCCGATGTTCGGGATCTCGGCGCCCTCGAACACCCAGACGTCGAAGCCACCTTCCTTGCGGACGCTTCGCGGGGCGAACTCCTTGTAGCGGTCGGGCACGTGGTTGTCGAACATGTTCGGCGGCTCGACCACGTGGTCATCGACGCTGATGAGGATCATGTCCTCGATTCGCATGGCGCAGCTCCCATCGCCCGAGTGCTTCCGGACCGCCCTGACGAGGTCGCATCAGTAGGCTGACACGCGTGTCAGTGATCGCCCCAGATTACGTCGCTCTCGGGCGATTCGCCACGCCTGCCCGACGCGCCTCTCGGCGGTAGATTCCTGCCCATGAACCGCGTGCGGGTGGTGCGCGCGCTGGCCGGTGCCGGCGCTGTCACCCTCGTGGCCATCGCCTTCCTGCCGACTGCGACGGCGCGACCGACCGCCCGCGCGGCAGCGACGGCGCTGACGTACTCCGGCAAGGCGTCGGCGATCGGCGTGCACCTGTCAATCGACGAGAGCCCCAACCTGGTGCCGGTCTCCGACCTGTTCGACGTGCAGGCGCCGCAAGCCACCAGTCAGTTCGGCTCGTCCGGCATCTCGCACGGCACCGCGGCGCTGGCGACGCCCGGCAATGCCGCCGCCGGTCTCGCACTGCTGTGCTCCGCCGCCGCACAGGTGGAGACGCTCTGCGAGACGTTGAACAACATCACGTCGAAGACGCCGATTGGCCCCTACCCGCCAAGCAACCCGTTCACCGCCAACGCGTCGTACCCCGAGGACAACGGCAAGGTGGTCAACGCCAAGGTCTCCGGCAAGCAGTTCGGCGTCGGCAACAAGGTGAACCTGTCGGTCGGCGTCGCCCGCGCGCAGGCAACGCCGGAGCGGGTGACCAGCTTTGCCACCGGGCTGTCGGCCGGGCTGGCGAAGGGTACGCCGATCGCCGTCTCGACCGGGACGACGACGACCAGCACGAGTGAGACCGTCAACAACGGCGTGCTGGTCGTGACCGCGAAGTCGGCCGTGCAGAACGTCTCGATCGGTGGCCTGGTCCGGATCGGCGCGATCAGCTCCATCGCCAAGGTCACCAACGACGGCCACGGCCACGTCACGCACCACGGCTCCACCACGATCACCGGGGTCAAGGTGGCGGGGCAGTCGGCGACGATCGACAACCACGGCATCTCGATCGGCGGGCAGGGCGATCACGGCGCCGTGCTGAAGCTGCTCAACCAGACCTTGCAGCAAGCGCTCAAGACCGCGGGCCTGACGATCCAGCTGGCCGGCCTGCAGGTCAGCAAGCAGGGCAAGCAGATCAACGTCGACGGCGGCGGGCTGCTGGTGAACTTCGAGCACCCGGTGAAAGGCCTGCCGAACCTCGCCCAGCTGCTGCCGATCTGCGTCCCGTCAAAGTCGTCCTGCCTGCTGAGCCCGCCGAACCTCAACGCGAAGTACATCGGCATCGCCGGGCTTGGGCAGGTGGACGTCTCGGCGTACGCAACTCCCGCCCCGCCGCCTCCTCCGCCGCCGTCGACCACCACCACGCCCCCGTCGCCCGCGCCGTCGACGTCGATAGGCCCGGCGGGCGGTGGCGGCCCGGGCAACATCACCCCGCCGAACGTGCCAGGCGCCGGGACGTCACCACCCGGCCCCGGCCAGACGCCGGAGTTCCCGCACAGCCGCACCGTCAACGCCGGTGACGTGCTGACCGGCACGTCCAATCGGCTGAAGTACCTGTTCCCCGCGTTCCTGCTCGCCGTGATCGCCGGGTTCGGCGGCGGGCTGTTCCGCCACCCGGCCCGACTACCCCACCGAGATTGACCGCGCTCGACCATGATCCGTCAGGAGTAACGATGACCGTGCAGACGCAAGCGCAGCCACCGGCCGCCCGGGGAGCCGCCGCTCCGGTGCCGCGCGTCGACTCCCGGGCGTTCTGGAACTGGGTCTGGACGTCGATCTACCCGGTGATCGGATGGATCCTCGTCCTCGCCGGCGCGATCATCATCATCATCGGCTGGTGGGGGGTGGCGCGGAACGCGATCGTCGCGAAGCAGCTTCCCTACCTCGCCAGCGGCGCGATCGGCGGCCTCGCGCTGATCAGCCTCGGCGGCCGCTTCATGGTCATCCGCGACCTGCGTGAGGACTCCGGCCGGCTCGACCGGCTCGAGCAGATGGTGCTGGAACTGCACGAGGTGCTGCTCCGGCAGGCCGACGCCGCCGGGATCCCGAGCGCGCACGGCGCCATCCGCGCGGCCACGGCGACGGCGAATCGGACGACGACGTCGCAGCTGGTGGCGCTGCCGCGCGGCGGGCGCTACCACCGCGCCGACTGCCGCGTCGTCGCCGGCAAGGACGACGCGACCACGATCAGCCGGGCGCAGGTGCGCCGCCGCGCCCTGACGCCGTGCCCGCTGTGCGAGCCGGACGCGAGCTAGCCCATGACCGAAACGCAGTGGCGGCGAGCCTGGGCGGTGCTCGGAAGCGCCGCGCTGCTCGCCTTCCTGCTGTGGGTACTCGCCGAGACCGGCTGGGACGGCGTGGTGTTCGTCCAGTACGCCGTTGCCGGCCTCGGCCCGGGCGCTGCGGCGGCGCTGATCGGCGTCGGCATCGTGCTGACCTACGAAGCCACCGGCGTGTTCAACTTCGCGTTCGGGCCGATGGCCACGCTGGCGGCGTACCTGGACTACGCGATGATCACCAAGGGCAGCCTGCCGATCGCGGTCTCGGTGCTGCTGACGGTGGTGGTCGCGGCGCCGCTGCTCGGCGCGGGGATCGAGCGGTTCGTCTTCCGGCCGCTCCAACTCCGGCAGGCCAGCACCTCTGAGCAACTGCTCGCGACGATCGCGGTGTTCGCCGTGATCCTCGGCGCGGTCGTGCTGATCTGGGGCGCCGGCACCCGGCTCAACGCACCGCTGCCGTTCGGCTCGCACGCCTTCCACGTCGGCAGCTTCGTGGTCTCGTCGAGCACCATCGGCAACGTCGGCACGATCGCGGTTTGCGCGGCGGCAGTGACCGCGATGCTGCGCTACACGACGCTCGGACGCGAGATCCGCGCGGTCGTCGACCGCCGGCAACTGGCCGAGCTGGCCGGCATCCGGGCGAACCGGGTCGCCACCATCGCCTGGGCGATCGGCGCGGTCTTCGCCGCGCTGGCCGGTGTGATGGAGGCGCCGCTGCAAGGGCTCGCGCCGTTCAACCTCACGCTGCTGATCCTCGAGACCTTCGCGGTCGTGATCGTGGCGCGGCTGCGCAGTGTGAAGCTCGCGATCATCGCCGGGCTCGGCATCGGCGTGCTGCAAAGCCTGATGGTGCGCGTGCAGGGCGAGATCATCAACGCCTGGCAGGGCCTGCAGCAGGTCGAGCCGTACCTGTTCGTGCTCGCGCTGCCGCTGTTCCTGGTGATCTGGCGTGACCTCGACGAGGCCGGCGCCGACAACAGCACGGTCAGCCTGGTGTCCTCGACGATCGGCCGCCGGCGCCGGCGAAACCGGCTGGTGTTGCCGGGCGCCGGGGCCGCCGTGGTGCTTGTCGCACTCAGCACGGTGTTCGACTACCAGGGCTTCCAGATCATGCAGCAGTTGCTCGCGACGGCCGTGATCTTCCTGTCGATCGTCGCGATCACCGGGTTCAGCGGCCACCTGACGTTGGGCCAGGCGGCGTTCGCCGGGCTCGGCGCGTTGCTCACCGCGAAGCTCTCCAACGGCGCGATGCCGTACGTGCCGCAACTGAACCCGATCCTGGCGATGCTGCTGTCGGCGACGGTGGTGATGCTGGTCGGCCTGGCGACCGGCTTCCCAGTGCTGCGGCGGCGCGGGTTGTTCCTCGGCCTGGCCACGTTGGCGCTGAACCTCGTCGTCTACTTCATGATCTTCCAGAACGCCTACTTCCTGAACGGCACCAGCTTCATCAACCGGCCCAACTTCTTCGGGGTGTCGCTGACCGGCGACAAGGCGTTCTACCTCTACGAGCTCGTGGTCCTCGCAGTCGCGCTGCTGGTGACGTCCAGCCTGCGCAGCGGTCGGCTCGGCCGGATCCTCGCAGCGATGCGCGACGCACCGACCGGCGCTGAGTCGATCGGCATCAACATGCGCCGCTACAAGCTGTTCATCTTCGGCGCCAGCGCGTTCCTCGCCGCCATCGGCGGGTCGCTGCTCGCGCAGCAATCGGAGACCTTCAACCCGGACGCGTGGTCACCGATCATCAGCCTGTTCTGGTTCTTGGCCGTCGTCTTCGCCGGGCTGTCCTACCTGTCCGGCGCAGTGCTCGCGGCCGGGTTGACGGTCGGGCTCGACCACGCCGTCGGACAGAGCAACGGCTCCTACATCGTGATCGGCGTACTCACCCTGTTCACCATCTCGTTCCTGCGCGGCGGCGTCGTCGGCTGGGTGCTCAGCCGCGGCCGCCGCAACCTGCTCGGCGGGCTGCAACGGCAGTACGCCGAGGCCAGCGCGCGGGTCGCGACCGGCCTGCCCGCCGTCGACGGCGCGCCCCCGGAGGCGGAGCCGAGCGAGCAGTGGGTCCCGAGCGAGTTCGCCGAGCGACTGCTCGCGGGGAGCCGACGATGACGGCGCGCTGGGAGGGCGCGGAGCTGCGAGCCGATTCGGTCACGATGCGGTTCGGCGGCTTGCTGGCGGTCGACGATGTCAGCCTCACGGCCGAGCCCGGCAAGGTCACGGCGCTGATCGGGCCGAACGGCGCGGGCAAGACCACGCTGTTCAACTGCCTGACCGGCATCCTCCACCCCAACGGCGGTCGCGTGCTGCTCGGCGGCCGCGACGTCACCCGGCTGTCGCCGACCGAGCGCTCGCGGCTCGGCATCGCGCGGACCTTCCAGCGGCTCGAGGTCTTCGGCGGGATGACCGTGTTCGAGAACTTGCAGGTGGCGGTCGAGACGCGCCAGCCGCGGCGCAGCTGGCGCAGCCTGCTGACACTCGGGTCCGGCGACGAGCCGGAAGTGGTCGCGACGGTCAACCAGGTGATCGACCGGCTGAACCTGCACGACGCCGCGCAGGTGCGCGCCGGCGACCTGTCGACCGGCCAGCTGCGCGTCGTCGAACTCGGCCGCGCGCTGTGCACCCAGCCGCGCGTGATCATCCTCGACGAGCCGGCCAGCGGCCAGGACGCGGCCGGCACCGAGCGGTTGCAGTCGATCCTCGCCGAGCTGGCCAGGGAGGGGCTGGCCATCCTGCTGGTCGAGCACGACGTCGAGCTGGTGATGAATGTCTCAGACCGGATCTACGTCATGGAGTTCGGTCGGCTGATCGCGGCGGGGACGCCGAGCGAGGTCAGCCACGACGCACGAGTCCGCGACGCCTACCTCGGGACCGCGAAGGAGACGGCAGATGCCGACGCTGCTCGAGTGTGACGAGGTGTACGCCGGCTACGGCCGGGTCGAGGTGCTGCACGGTCTGTCGCTCGTCGTACCCGCCGGCTCGGTCGTCGCGATCCTCGGACCGAACGGCGTCGGCAAGACGACGACGATGAACGTCATCAGCGGCGCGATTCCGATCAGCCGGGGCCGCGTGCTCTTCGACGGCGTGCGCCTCAACAACGTCCCGGCCGACGAGCGTGCGCGGCGCGGCGTGACGCTGATCCCCGAGGGCCGCGGCGTGTTCCCCGGCCTGTCGGTCATCGACAACCTGCTGCTCGCGGGGACCGCGGCCGGCCGCGGCAGCGATCGTGAGGCCGCGCTGGAGCGGGTGTTCACGTTGTTTCCGCGGCTCGCCGAACGCCGCCAGCAGCGGGCGGGCACGCTCTCTGGCGGCGAGCAGCAGATGCTCGCGCTCTCCCGTGCCTTGCTCGCCTCGCCGCGGGTGCTGCTGATGGATGAGATCTCGATGGGCCTCGCTCCGGCCGTGGTGGCGCGGTTGTTCGAGGTGATCGCGGATCTGCGGGCCGAAGGCCTGACCATCGTGCTGGTCGAGCAGTACCTCACGTATGCGCTCGACCTCGCCGACATCTGCTACGTGCTGCGCCGCGGCGCCGTCGACTTTGTCGGGGAGCCGGAAGAGCTCCGCCACTCCCCCGCGCTGGCGAAGGCGCTCGCCAGCTAGCGCTAACCGCCGGTCGGGTACGTGACCGTGCGGCCGGTGTGGCAGTTGTGCGTGTGGTCGACCACCGTCTGCCAACCACCGCTCGAGCCGCCGGCCCACTTCACGATCGTCATGCACTGCGTGAGGGTCGCCGGCTTGCTGCGGTAGTGCGGGAATGCGAGCGTGTGCGGGTCCATCAGCCCGCGGGCCGAGTAGCCCTTCTTGGTGTTCGCGAACTTCACCACGCAGCTGCGGGTCAGGTTGCCGCCGCAGGACGCCGCGGCGTCCGCGAACCACATGCCCGCGACCCAACCTTCCAGCGACCACTGTGCGAGCGGGGCGCCGTTCGCGTAGGCGGCGTACGCCTGCCGGAAGATCGAGACCTGCTTGTTCGACGTGTCGTTGTAGTTGGTGCTGGTGCCCCAGGAGTAGTAGTTCTTCAGGCACGGATAGCTCGACAGCGCCTGGCCGGCTTCCTGCGTCCACGTCGAGATCGTCGAGATCTTCGGCACCGTCACGCCGTACTGCTGCATCGCCGCGCACACCTTCTGGTTGCCGTTAATGTCGAGCGCGTCGAAGATCGCCTGGTCGTGGTTGGCCTTCATGTCCTGCACTTCGGGCGTGGGGTCGCCGGCCAGCGGCACGCTCTCCAGATCGACCTTCACGCCGAGGCTCTTCAGCACGTCGGCGACCTGGTTGGCGCCCCGCTGCGAGTCGGCCTGCGCGTAGTAGATGACACCCACTCGCGACAGGTGCAGGTGCTGCTTGAACCACAGCCCGACGGTGGGCGCTGCGTAGTACACCGGCGGCGGCGTGCCGTTGTTCTGGTAGTACGACCCGATCACGGAGTACAGGTCGGGATAGGTGTAGTACGCGTTCCCGGTGATCGGCTCACCGCCAATGTCCGGCACGTGCTTGGAGGAGATGTACGACGCCCCGGAGTACTGGTAGACGTTGTCGCCCACCAGCGCGAACACCTTGTCCTGGTCGATCAGGTTGTGGGCGCAGGTGATGTCCTGGTTGCGGTCACCGTTGTCGTCGCACTTGACGAGCTGGATCTTGCGGCCACAGATCCCGCCGGCGTTGTTGATGTACTGCACGTAGGACTCGACGCCGTAGTAGTTCGGGATGAACTGGTCGGGCGCGAACGGGTTACCGGCACCGCTGTAGATGTTGCCGATCTTGATCGTCGACGGCGTGACGCCGACGTCGGAGGCGGTCGGCTTGCCCTGGCAGGTCGTGGCCGCCGCGGGTGGCGCCGCCGCGTTGTTGCCGCCGCCTGACTGGGTGCCGCTCGAGTTGCCGCCGTTGTGGCCGGCACCCGGCTGCGTGACCACTCCCGCGCCGGGCCGGTTGCCGCCCGACACCTTGCCGGGTCCGGTCGTGGCGCCGGGGGTGGCGGTGCCGGTCACGCCCGGTACCGTCCCGTTCGAGCTCACTGTCTGCGGCAGGTGTGCCTTGCCGGAGCCGAGGACGTTGAAGTCGCGGTCGGGCAGGGTGGTGCCGCACCCGGCCAGCAGGCCGACGATTGCGAGACCGGCAAGAGCTCGCAACGGGGATCGCATCTGCCACCTCACCTCAGCGGTCCGGCTCGCTCGACCGTTTCGCCATCATCACACGTCCTCCTGCCTCAACGCTGGCCGCGAAGCGCCAGTTCAGCCGACCGGCCCGAGCAACTGGATCTCGCGCCGGCTGAACCGCCAGCGACCGCCGTCGAGGCGGAACTGGTCGTGGTAGCGCCCGGCGACCGAGATCCGCAGCTCAGGCCGGATTGCCAGGAAGGCGAAGTCGCTGACCGCCGACACCGGCTCGGCATCACTGTCGATCAACGAGTTGATGGTGATGTGACGACCGCGGCGCTTCTCCGGCATCGCATCAGTGATCCATGCCTGGATCGCCTCGCGGCCGTGGATCTCCTGGCCCATCACGACCACGACCGCGTCCGTCGTGAAGCACCCGCCGAACTCGTCGAACCGGCCGTCGTCACAGGTCTGGCAGTACGTCGCCAACGTCCGCCGCACGCCGAGGTCGATCGCGATGTCCATCTGCCGTCCTTCGACTACCGAGCCGGGTCTAACTCGAGCCCGCGAGCGCGCGCCGAGGCGGCCGCCAACGGGCGTACGACGTCACGCCAGTCGGCCACCAGACCGACATCGGCGTGGTCGAACACGAACGCGTCCGGGTCCCGGTTGATCGCGACGACCGTGCCCGCCTGTCGAATCCCGACGGAATGATTGAACTTGCCGCTCAGCCCGATCGCGACGTACAACCGCGGGGCGATGGCGCGTCCGGTCAGGCCCACCTGCCGGTCCCGCGGCAGCCAGCCGCGATCGGTGACCTTGCGGGTCCCGGCAAGCTCGGCGCCGAGCGCGGCCCGCAACGGCTCGAGCAGGTCGTACTCCTCGGGCTCGACTCCGCTGCCGACGCCGATCACGGCCGGCGCGCGTGCGAGAACCTCGAGGTCGTCGTCGCGCCGGGCGGCTCCGATCCGCAGCCGGCTGCGCGCCGCCACCGCCACCTCGTCAACGGTCGGCGCCACCGGGTCGCGCGGCGCGAACGTCGGCAGCACGCCGGGACGCACCGTGACCAGCTGCACCGGGCTGGTGGAGCGGATCGCCGCGACCAGCCGGCCACCGAACGCCGGCTTCCATCCGACCAGCCGGTCGCCGGCGCGCGACAGCTCGATGACGTCGCCGGTGAGGCCGGCGCCGAGCCGCGCCGCGGTCCGGGCGGCGACCTCGCGGCCCCACATCGTGGCGCTGAACAGCACCGCCCACGGCGGCTGCGCCGCGCACCAGTCAGCGATCGTTGCCGCCACGTCCTCTTCCACGGCGGAGCCGACCAGCCGGATCACCCGATCCGCGCCGCAGCGCGCAAGCCACGCAGGGTCCGCGCTGCCGGCGTCGAGCGCGACCACCCGCGCAGCGGCGTCGCCGGCAAGCTCGGCGGCGGCTCCCAACAACTCCTCGGCGACCGCCTCGCGGCCGGGCTCAAGGACCACGGCGATCATCCGCGACGCGTCCTCGGGGGCGGCCGGCACGCGCGGCCGATCCGCGATTGCGTCGCTGTCACACAGCGCCTGCCGCTGGTCGAGGATGCGCATCAGTTCGGTCACCTGATCCTCGACCGGTCCGACCAGCATGCGGCGCATCCGGTCGACCTCGTGGATCCGGATCTCTCCCACCCGCGTCGGGCTGCCGGCCTGTCCCCACGGTCCGTCGCCAAGGTCGGCAGTCGAGAGCCGCTCGACCCGTTCGTCGGGTACGCCGGACCAGACGTGCGGCTTCACCTTCGCGGGATCGCACAGCCGCTCGGCGCAGGAGACGACCGCGGGCAGCTGCACCTCCCGCTCGCTCCAGCCGTCGTCGTGTTCGCACCGGGCGGCGAGCCGGTCGCCGTCGAGGGTGATGTGGCGCGCGCCTCCGATGAACGGCAAGCCCAACAGCTCGGCCACCTCCGGCGCGACCTGGCCGGTGTCGGCGTCGACCGAGTTGCGGCCGGTGAGGACGAGGTCGATGTCGCCGAGGCGTCGCATCGCGCTGGTCACGGCGCGGGCGGTGGCCAGGGTGTCCGATCCGGCCAGGGCCGGGTCCGACACCAGGATCGCGCGGTCGGCGCCCCAGGCCAGCGCCTCGCGCAACGCGTCGGCGGCGCTGGGCGGTCCGAGGGTCAGGACGATGCACTCGCCGCCGTGCTCGCGCACCAGCTCGACGCCTTTGCTGACCGCGCGGCGGCAGTACGCGTTGATCTCGAGCTCGACGCCATCGCGGCGCAGCCGACCCTTGTCGTCGAGTGCCATGGCCTCCGCTTTGGGGACCTGCTTGACGAGCACGACGACGCGGAGCACGAGCGCGAGTCTATGACGCGCGTGTCATAGTCAGGAGCGCTGCAAACCGCCCGCGAGTACGGTGAGCCTCGTGACCACTGCGACGTTCCACGCCATGACGGAGGGGACGGCCGAGGACTGGCACATCATCGCCGAGCGGGGCGCCGACTTCTTCATGGGACTGCCCGATCGCGTGATCGCGCACCTGCGGTTGCTCGACGGTGACTTCGGCGGGTTCGCGGTCGACCGGCTCACCCACTCGCTGCAGACTGCGACCCGCGCCTACCGTGCGAACCGCGATGACGAGTACGTGTTCTGCGCGCTATTGCACGACATCGGCGACACCCTCGGCTCGGCCAACCACGCCGACGTCGCGGCCGCCATCGTCAAGCCGTACGTGTCCGAGCGGCATCACTGGATGGTCGCCAAGCACGCGATCTTCCAGGGGTACTACTACTTCCATCTGCTTGGCGGTGACCGCGACGCCCGCGAGCAGTTCCGCGGACACGAGTGGTTTGACGACACCGCGGAGTTCTGCGCGGAGTTCGACCAGAACTCCTTCGACCCGGCGTACGACACGCTGCCGTTGGAGCACTTCGAACCGCTGCTCCGGGCTCAGTTCGCGGCTCCGAAGCGGTTCGGCTGAGGATCGGCAGCCGACCTCAGGAAACGACGGCCTTGATCGCCTTCTTCAGCGCGCCGGGGCTCGTCGGCCGCTGCGGCGATCGTGCTCGCAACTCCTCGAGCCGCGCGCCGAGCTCCTGCAGCTGCTTGCGGCCGAGGTGCTCACGCACCTTCGGGAACCACTCGTCCTCTTCTTCTTCGATGTGATGGGTGACGAGCTCGATCAGCACGGTCGTCTTGGCGTCGAAGCGGTCGTTGTCCGGGCTCAGCGCGGCCAGTTCCAGGCTCACCACGTCGGCGACGTGATGCTCTTCGAGTGACTCGAGCACGTCGTCCTCAAGCTCCGGGACGCGCTCCCGGACGAACGGGTACATGCCCTCGTTCTCGATGTAGGTGTGCACCGTCAGCAGGTGCAGAATCTGGTCGACCAAGTGCCCCTTGGTCTGAGTGGCGCGGTCGCCGGCTTGTTGGAACTTCCGGAACAGCTTCCGGATCTCTTTGTGATCGTCTTTCAGCAGCACGATCGCGTCTTTCGGCACGGTCGCCTCCTCCGCCGGTAGTCGTGCGTCTCACTTCCCGGCACGACTGGCGGCAAACCGGCCGTCGGCGGCGCGCAGCCACACCAACAGGTACGCCGCAGCAAAGACGGCGGCGGCGCACCGGAGGCCGTTGCCAGCCCCCTGCTGCGTCGTCGCGGCCACCGCCAGCGCGGCGACCCCCGTCCCGGCGGCGGTGCCGACGCCACGGGCGAGGTTCAGCAGCCCGGACGCCGCGCCCGGCGCCTGCCGGGCCGCCCGCATCACCGCTTGGTTGTTGGCCGGCGTGAACATGCCGAACCCAAACCCGACGACGCACAGTAGGGCGGCCAGCACGGGCGCGGAGGGCACCAGTACGGCGATCGCCGCCAGGCCGGCGACCGTGATCGCGGGACCCGCCAGCTGCGACCGTTGCGGCACCCCATGCGGCGAGTGACGCGTGAACGCCGCGGCCAGGCCGATCCCGACCGGGAGCGCGGCGAGCACCAGCCCGGCCTGGCCGGCCCCGACCCCGTGCGCGAGCGCGAACGCCGCGGCGAACAACGTGCCGAACACCACCGCGTAGCCCACGCCGGCGTTCACCAAGCCCCGCCGCACCGCGCGCCGAGCAATCAGGCGTGGGTCGAACAACGGGGCGCGACTGCGGCGCTGCTGGCGAATCAGCGCGGCCATCGCGATGACGGCGACGGCGCCGACCGGGAGCGCCAGCAGCCGATCGCCGCCCGGGCCCGACGCGAGCGACATCGCGAGCAGCAGCACTCCCAAGGTGGTGACGAAGCCGACGACGCCGACGCGGTCGACTCGGCGCAGCGGCTGCAGCTCGCGGCTGCGTGGCAGCAACAGGACGCCGGAGGCGACGCCGATCACGGCGGCGGGCACGTTGGCGAGGAACAGCAGCCGCCACGATCCGACCGCGAGCAGCAGGCCACCGATCGCGGGCCCCGCAGCAAGGCCGATCGCCTGCGCAGCGGCCTGGGCACCGAGCGCGCGACCCAGCCGTGCGTCCGAGACGTTGGTGGCGATCAACGCCACACTGTTCGCCTGCAGCAGCGCGGCACCCACCGCCTGCAGCACGCGCGCGGCGCACAGCACGGGCAGGTCGGGCGCGACGGCACAGCCCGCGCTTGCCACGCCGAACACGGCAAAGCCCGCGACGTAAAGCGACTTCCGACCGATGCTGTCCGCCCACGATCCGAACGGCGCGACCAGCGCGACCAAGGTCAGCAAGTAGCTCAGCGAGACCCACTGGGTCGCACCGACGCTCGCGTGCAGGCCGTGGGACAGCCGCGGCAACCCGACGGTGACGATGCTGGCGTCGAGCTGGCCCATGAAGGCGCCGACGCACACCGCCGCAACGACCAGCCAGCCCGCGCAGCGGCTG
>DASZPL010000127.1:0-3544 GCA_035550315.1 Mycobacteriales bacterium
TACGCCTTGGCTTTCAAGATCCTCACGAATTTGGTGGTAAACGACCTCGCTGTTGTGAACCACGAGGCCTTCGGCGATGAAGTTGTGCGGGCCATCGACCTCGACGTCGTAAACCGGCTCGACAGTGTGCGGCTCGATCGACATAACCAGGTCGTGTGCCGGCGCGACTGCGAATTCGCGCCCCCGCGCACCGGCCGTGACCGAACCTCCCACTGCGGCGAGCGCTGGAGCAGCCATCCGAGCACGCAAGTGCTCGGGCGCGGCGGCGACGAAGTCACCGGCTCGAAGTTCACTGACGGTGACCCATTGCCATGCCTCACCAGCCAATCGGAGGAACGGGTGGTTGTCGGTCGCCCGGATCTCGCGCCCGCCGACCTTGACGGTGTAGGTCTGCTTTACGCCGGTCTGGGCAGCCGCCTTGACCGGCGCGACGACGAAGCGTTCGGCAGCCTCGTCGTAGGAGAACACTCCATCGCCCGGCTCGATCTCCTTGATCGGAACTTCACCGCGGTTTGCTGTCCATACCATCGCGTCCGCGCTCAGGCATTCGTATTGTGCCGCGACCCCGGCGATGAGGCGCTGCTTCTCGGCCTCGGGGATGCCGAGCCGGTCGTAGGTGTTCTTGATGTCGACCGGAAGCTCGTCCCATGACGCCGCCTGCTTCTCGGTCGAGCGCACGAAGTACTTGATGTTGTCGAAGTCGATCCCCGACAGATCCGCACCCCACCCGGGCATCGGCTTCTTCTCGAACAGCCGCAGCCCCTTCAACCGCATCTCGAGCATCCACTCCGGCTCGTTCTTCAGCGCCGAGATCTCGCGGACGACCGCCTCGGACAGGCCGCGTTTCGCCGAGGCGCCGGCGATGTCGGTGTCGGCCCAGCCGTACTGGTAGCGACCGAGGCCCTCGAGCTCTGGGCGGGCGAGGTCGGTCATGGGTGAGTCCTCCCAGTGTTGTGGCTGATGTCGGTGAGCGGGATGAACGTGGTGCAGGCGCGGTCGCCGCGCGCCATCGTGGCGAGCCGCTGGACGTGCCGGCCGACCAGCCGCCCGATGGCTTCGGTCTCGACCTCGCACAGCACCGGGAACTGCTCGGCGACGTGCTGGACCGGGCAGTGGTGCTGGCAGACCTGTACGCCGAGCGTCGTGCCGTGCGTCCCGGTGAACTCGGTGCCATGCACGGTGGAGGCGTACCCGTCTGCGGCCAGAGCATCGGCCAGCGCCGCCGGTCGTTGGTCGAGCGGCAGCGAGCCGATCTGCTCGGCGTACCTCGCCTCCCAGTCCGCGATCCGCCGGCGCGCGAAGTCCGACACCGCCTCGTCACCGCCCAGCTCGCGCAAGTACTGCAGCGCATCGACCGCCAGCTGGTCGTAGGCCGTCGGGCCCTTTGAGTGGCCGGCGTCGGAGAGCGCGAACCGCCGGGCGGGGCGGCCGCGGCCGCGCGGGCCGTGTGGCCGCTCGTCGCGCGCGACGATGGTGCCGTCCGCCAGCGCCGCGTCGAGATGGCGGCGGATCCCGGCCGGCGTCAGGCCGAGCCGATCGGCCAACTCCGCGGCGGTCGACGGACCGTGCTCGAGCAGCGACTGCGCCACCCGCTCGCGGGTGCGGCGGTCGCCAGTCGAAACCGTGGCGACGGCAGATTTCACAACATCATTGTTGCGTAATTGGCGGCCGCCTGCAAACCGGAGCGGGCCCAGCCCCTACCCTCTTGGCGTGGCGGCGGTCGAGGTGTCCAACCTCGCGAAACGCTACGGCACGACCGTCGCCGTTACGGACGTCTCCTTCCGCGCCGAGGCCGGGGCGGTGACCGCCGTCCTCGGCCCGAACGGCGCCGGCAAGACCACGTCGATCGACTGCTGCTGCGGGTTGCGCCGGCCGGACGCCGGCAGGCTTCGCGTGCTCGGACTCGACCCTGCCCGCGACGCCGAAGCGCTGCGGGAACGGGTCGGCGTGATGCCGCAAGCCGGCGGATCGAGCGCGAGCGGCGTCTACCCGGCGGTGCGCACCGCCGAGGCGTTGGCACTGTTCGCCGCGCAGTACGCCGAGCCGCTGCCGGCGGCGGCGCTGCTGGACCGTCTCGACCTCGCCCGGGTCGCCAACCGGCCGTGGCGGCGGCTGTCCGGCGGCGAGCAACAGCGCCTGTCGCTCGCGCTCGCCGTGATCGGCCGGCCGCAGGTCGTGTTCCTGGACGAGCCGACCGCCGGCCTCGACGTGGCGGCTCGCCATGTCACCTGGCAGCTGATCGCCGACCTGCGCGCGGCCGGTGTCGCCGTCGTGCTCACCACCCATGCCATGGACGAGGCCGAGCAGCTGGCCGACCAGGTCGTGATCCTCGACGCCGGCCGGATCGTGGCCGCCGGATCGCCGACCGAGCTGAGTGGCGCCACGGCCGGCGCCGTACTCCGCTTCGACAGCGCGCCGGGCCTCCCGCTCGCCGACCTGCTCGGCACCCTGCCGCCTGGGACGACGGCGACCGAGCCGAGCCCCGGCCGCTACCAGATCGTCGGGCGGATCGACCCCCACCTGGTCGCAGCGGTCACCGCCTGGTGCGCCGCGCGAGGCGCGATGCTGGCGCGGCTGCAGACCGGCGCGCGCAGCCTGGAAGAGGTGTATTTGGATCTCACCGGCAAAGGTGGCTCCGGATGAGCGCGCCGGCGCTCGACCTCACCCCGGCGCCCGGCGCCGCGCCGCTGCCTCGTCGGCTCACGGCGCAGCTTGCGACCGAGCTCCGGTTGATGCTGCGCAACGGCGAGCAATTGCTGCTCACCATCGTCATCCCGACCGTGCTGCTGGCGCTGTTCACGGCCGCCCCGATCGCCGACCTGCCGAAGCCGCGCGTCGACTTCCTGGTCCCGGGCGTGCTCGCCCTCGCGGTCATGTCGACGGCGTTCACCGGCCAGGCGATTGCCACCGGCTTCGAACGGCGCTACGGCGTGCTGCGCCGGCTCGGGACGACGCCGCTGTCGCGGCCGGCGTTGCTCGCCGGCAAGACGGCGGCGGTGGTGGCCGTCGAGGTGCTGCAGGCCGGGCTGCTCTGCGTGGTTGGGCTCGGGCTCGGCTGGTCCCCCGACGGCAACGCGGCGGCCGTCATCGGCCTGCTGCTGCTCGGCACCGTCGGATTCAGCGCGCTTGGCCTGCTGATGGCCGGCACGTTGCGCGCGGAGGCCACGCTCGCCGCGGCCAACCTGGTCTACCTCGTCCTGCTGGTGCTGGGCGGCGTCGCGTTCCCACTGACCGACTTCGGCACCACCACCCGCCATGTGCTCGAACTGTTGCCGATCAGCGCTCTGTCGGGCGGACTGCGCGCAACCCTCCAAGCCGGCGGCGCGGTGCCACTGCACGACTGGGTCACGCTGCTGGTCTGGGGTGCGGTCGGCACCGCAGCCGCGAGCCGCTGGTTCCGCTGGGACTAGACATCCCACGGCTCTAATTGGTCAAGCAGCCGCTGTCGATGAGTTGGTGTGCGCGGCCCAGGCGGTGTGCTCGTCGTAGCGGGCGCCGTGGCGGAGGCAGCCGTGGAGGACGCCGACGAGGCGGTTCGCGACTG
>DASZPL010000128.1:0-8705 GCA_035550315.1 Mycobacteriales bacterium
CCAAAAAGCTGCCCACGCCGAAGCGCACCTCGCCGCCGCCGCCCTCAACCTGCTCCGACTCCACCGCACCGCCCCGGCCTAAGCCGGCAGCGGCAACCACTCACACAGCAAACCCCGCAGAGCCAAGACGATTTTGGGCAATAGGCTCTAGAAAGTTCTCAGACGGCCATCGGAGCCGGGTCACCCCCGGCGGTAGCCCGCGCCCGGCGTACCTCGCGTGGCAGCGCTCCACCTGCGCCACCACCTCGCGCGGGTGTTCGCGCAGCCGCCGCGGCGGGTTGTGGAGCACGATCAGGCCACTGGTGGTCAGCGCGTCGTGGCGTTCCTGCAGATCCTCGAACAGGTCCTCGCGGGCGTGGGCGCTACGCCCGTTGGTCTCGTGGACCACGCCGGAGTCGGCGATGAGCGCGTCCACGCAGACCACGCGCCCGCATGCCAGGCGCAGCCAGACGTTGTACTCGACCTGCGGCAGCACCGCGCTCGCGTCGGCGAGGCGCCGGAAGTCCGCCTCAGGCACCGAGCGGATGCCACTCGCCAGCGCAGCGAGCGCATGATCCCCGAACCGGCTGTTGCGAGGCGGCCCTTGCACGTGGGCACGGCAGAGGTCGTCGACCGTGGTGACCCGCCGCTGGACGGCGTCACTGAACGCCGCGAGCACGAGCCTGCTCTGACGCATCCGCCGCGTCGCGGCGACCACGGCCGTCGCGGGCTCGACGTAGCGGATCACGCCGGTGGAGACCACGTCGAAGGGGACCAGGGTGCGGCGCACTACCACGAACCCCCGGCTGCGGACCGGCTCGCCGTAGGGCACCACGACCTGGACTCGCTGGTCGACCGCGACCGCCTGCACCCCGTGGAAGCGGCAGGCATCCGCGCCGTCGATCGCACTCGCCGGCCCCGCGAAGAGCACAGCCGCGATCAGCATCTGCCGCCGGCTCGCCTCGCCGGGATGGGTCAGGTAGACCTCCGGCAGCAGCGGCCGCCACAGCGCGCGGCGCAACCGATACGCGATGGCCGGTTGCGTGAGCCCGTGCTCCAGCGCCTGGGCGCGGTGCACGACGTGGTCCTGGAAGGCGATCAGGCCGGGCAATCGGGGATCGACGTCGCAGCGCAGCGGCACCGCGCAACGGTTCGGCAGACCACGCCGGTACGACGGGCGAAGCGCGCATCATGTGGACGCTCGGCGGCTTCCCCCGCCGCGGTGCATCCGCGATGGCCGCCTGACGGTCGTAGAAGGTTGTCAGGCGGCCATCGGCCGGGCGGGCGCCGGGCCGGTTGTCAGAACGCAGCCTCGTCGGCCGCGCGCAGCCGCTCCGCCAGCGTGGTGAGCAGCCGGTGCGCGATCGCGGGAACCTCGTCGATGACCTGCCAGAACTCCCGAGTCGCGAGGACCAGCGCCTTCACCGGGCTGGTCGCGGTGATCGTGGCGCTGCGCGGTCCGCCGTCGAGCAGCGACATCTCGCCGATGAACGCGCCCGGGCCGACCGTGGCGATCTCGACTCCGCTGCGGTCGATCGACGCCTCGCCGTCGACGATCATGATCAGCTCGCGGCCGACCTCGCCTTCGCGGCAGATGAGCTGCCCGACCCCGTAGTCGACCTGCGTCGCGGCCCGGTCGATGTGACGCAGCTCGTCCTTGGTGCAACCCCGGAATAGCGGGATCCGGCTGAGCAGGTCGAGCGGCGTCTCGCGATCCCCCATGACGATGCCTCCCTGCCGCCGGCCACCCGTCGTGAGAAGCGGGCGTGTCAGGCGTATCTACCATGCGGACGTGCCGTCCGTCACCGATCGCCTGCGCTGGGGCAGCCGGGAGTTCGCCGCCACGGACCTGGCGGTCATGGCGATCGTCAACGCGACGCCGGACTCCTTCTATGACCGCGGGCGGACGTTCGGCACCGACAAGGCGCTCGAGCGAGTGGCCGAGGTCCTCGACGAAGGCGCCGACATCGTCGACATCGGCGGGATCAAGGCCGCGCCCGGCGGGACGGTCGACGCCGCCGAGGAGCTGCAACGGGTGCTGCCGGTCGTCGAGGGCGCCCGGGCCCGCCATCCCGACGCGGTCATCAGCGTCGACACCTGGCGGGCGGAGGTCGCCGACGTCGTCTGCCGCGCCGGCGCCGACGTCATCAACGACGCCTGGGGCGGCGTCGACCCGGATCTCGCCGCGACGGCGGCGCGCCACGGCGCCGGTCTGGTGTGCACCCACGCCGGGCGCCAGACGCCCCGGACTCGGCCGCATCGGATCTGGTACGACGACGTCGTCGGCGAGACGACGAGTTACCTCGTCGAGCTTGCCGACGCTGCGGTGGCCGCCGGCGTACGCCGGGACGGCATCGTCATCGACCCGGCACACGACTTCGGCAAGAACAGCCGCCACTCCCTGCAGCTGACGCGGGCCACCGACGCGTTGCGCGCAACCGGCTGGCCGGTGCTGGTCTCGATGTCGCGCAAGGACTTCATCGGAGAGGTGCTCGACCTGCCACCCGACGACCGGTTGGAGGGCACGCTCGCGGCGACCGCGGTCGCGGCCTGGCTCGGGGCGCAGATCTTCCGGGCGCATGACGTGACCGCGACCCGACGGGTGCTCGCCACGGTCGCCGCGATCCGCGGTGACCGCGACCTCGCGCTCGGCCGCCGAGCACTGGCGTGAGCGGGTTCGCCGCGCGCGCCGTCGGCTTCGTACCGTCGGCGCCGCTGCTGGTGTCGCAGGTCGCGGGCGGTTCGGCGGCTGCCGACGAGGAGCTGCGGGAGGCCTGCCGCAAGCTGGTCCGACGGCTAGCTCACGACGCCGAGGAGATCGTCGTCGTCGCGAGGACGAACGAGCGCGGGGCCTGGTCCGACGAGGCCACCTGGGGGTTCGAAGGGTTCGGCGTGACGCGCCGCCCGCCCGACGACCGGCCGCGACTGCCCTGGCAGCTCGGGATCGGTGGCTGGCTGCTCGACGAGGTCGGCTGGCAGGGAGCTCGCCGCTACTGCGGCATCGACGGCGCGGCGCCGTCGGAGATCGGCTCGCACTGCGCGGTCCTGCTCGTCGGCGACGCCTCGGCCCGCCGCAGCGAGAAGGCCCCCGGCCATCTCGACGAGCGCGCCGAGGCGTTCGACCACGGCGTCGCGCGCGCCCTCGAGTCGGGCGACGCCGCGGCGCTGCGCGGCCTCGACGCCACGCTGGCCGAGCAGCTGATGTGCGCGGGCGCGCCCGTCTGGCGATGGCTCGCCGAGGCGATCGGTGCCCGGCCGGTGACGAGCGCCGAGCTGCTCGCGGATACCGCGCCGTACGGCGTCGGCTACCTGGTGGCGTACTGGGAGCTAGCCGACTGAGTCCAGCGGCGGGCGTTCCGCCGTATCGATCTCGAACTGCTGCAACGCCACGGAACCTTCGAGTCGCTGCGGCTGCCAGAGCTCGCTCGCGGCGTGGAGGTCGGCGGGCAGCCGGGACTCGGCGCGCAGCCGGTCGACGGCGGTCAGCATCACTTCGCTGGCCATCCGGCCCAGCGACGGCAGGTCGGAGTGGCGGTGCCAGCGGCGACGCAGGTCGACCTGCGCGATCGCGTCGAGGCCTGCGCAGGCGTGCGTGTCGATGAGCAGGCCGAGGTCCACGCCGTACCCGCAGCGGAACGGCAGTCGCCGCAGCAGATCGGTGCGGGCGGCGTACTCCCCGGCGAGCGGCTGGAGCACCCCGCTGAGCTCGGGCCAGAACGCCGACAGCCAGGGGCGCGCCATCAGCTCGGTGACGCGGCCGCCGCCGTTGCTCGGCACCGACGGATCCGTCGGCGGGCGGTCGTAGGCCGCTTTGACGAACGCGACCGATGGGTCGGACAGCAGCGGGCCGAGCAGCGCAACGACGAAGCGAGCGTCGAAGGCCTGCAGGTCTGCGTCGACGAAGACGACCACGTCCGCGGTCGTCGAGGCGAGGCCGCGCCACATCGCCTCACCCTTACCGGCCCTTGGCGGGTAGTCCGGCAGTACGTCGCCGAGCGCGATGACCCGCGCCCCGCTGTCGGCGGCGACTTGCGGCGTCGCGTCCCGCGAGTCCGAGTCGACGACGATCAGCTCGTCGACGAGCGGGTCGGCGCCGCGGGTCAGCTCGTCGCGGATCGCTCCCACGATCTCGCCGACCGTTGCCTCTTCGTCACGTGCAGGCAGGACGACCGCGACCGTCGTACCGGCTTTCGCCATCAACACCCGCGACAGCGGCCAGTCGTCGATGTCCGAGGTACGACGGGCGAACCAGTCGGTGATCCGGCCGTGCGAGCCGACAGCCGACGCTTCGGACACAGTTCGACCGTACACGAGCAACCTGTCCGCAAACGTCCGGGCGGCACCCGCTCGAAAGCGGTAGAGAATGGTGCGGTGAACCAGGGTCACGACCTCATCGACACCTCGGAGATGTATCTCCGAACCGTGCTCGAGCTCGAGGAAGAGGGCGTGGTCCCGCTTCGCGCCCGCATCGCCGAACGGCTCGAGCAGAGCCCGCCGACGGTGTCCCAGACCATCGCCCGGATGGAGCGCGATGGGCTGCTCACGGTGACCTCGGATCGCCGCATCGATCTGACGGACAAGGGTCGCTCGGTCGCGACCCGCGTGATGCGCAAGCACCGGCTGGCCGAGTGCCTGCTCGTGCAGATCATCGGGCTGGACTGGCAGCTCGTCCATGAAGAGGCCTGCCGCTGGGAGCACGTGATCAGCGAGACCGTCGAACGGCGGCTGCTGGAGATCCTCGGCCACCCGACGGAGTCCCCTTACGGCAACCCGATCCCCGGCCTGGCCGAGCTCGGCGACGACGACTCCGACGAGTTCCTCGGTGGCATGGTGGCCCTGACCGAGGTGCCGAAGGAAACGACGAGTGTCGTCGTACGTCGCATCGGGGAGCCGATCCAGTCCGACACCAAGCTGATGACGCGGCTGCGCAAGGCCGGGCTGCGCCCGAACGCGCCGGTCGCGGTCGGCCGGATCGACGGCAAGGTGCACCTCGGTGAAGGCGCTCGCGCGATCGCGCTCGACGACGCCATCGCCGCGCACGTGTTCGTCACGTCGCCGAACTGACGCGCTCGACGTCTCGCGTTCATCCTCAACGTGAACCCGTCCAGCAGCATCTCCTACGAGAAGACAGAGTGCCTCAAGCTCGCCAAAGCGGTGCACGGACCGGCGATCAAGGGCGCGTAGCGTCACGCGTCGTCGCGCGGCGGCGTCCCCTGCTACGACGACCAGACGGCGGGGTCGGCGTTGTCGAGCACCGCAGCGATTGCGGCGAGACCTTCGCGCAGCCGCGTACCGATGTCCTCGGCTCCCTCGACGACGAGCAGCCATCCGCGGTCGAGTGCGATCTGGTAACCGCTGGCGGCCGAGAAGCTGTTCTGGCGCTGGCTGACGTGAGTGGCGAGCAGCGCCTGCCGCACCCGGTCGTCGAGCAGCCGGCGCGCGAAGTCGGCGTCTTCAGCGGTGACCGAGAAACGGCTGTCGAACTGCGCGTCGCCGGTCTTCACTGACAGGAAGCGGTCGGCGACGAACGCGGTCGTCGCGACGTTCACCAGCGCGCTCACCCCGCTGTAGCCGGTCACCGACACGGTCGGCGTGGTGGCGGCCGGGGAACGGACGGCCACGACCGACGTACGCAGCACCTCGGTGCCGGCGCCGGCGCTGGTGCGGTCGCGGCTGTGGCCGGTCCGCACGGTCCGCACGAACTCGAACGTGACGAAGTCGCGGCCGTCGCTGCGCCCGCTGACGACGTTGCGATGCGCGATCGTGCCGTCGAGGATCTGGACGTCACTGAACGGCCAGACCGACCAGCCCGGATCCACGCTCGCGTCGGTCGCTGCGAACCGGTAGCCGTTGTCCCGGGCGTACCGCTCCACCGCGTCGTTCTTGCGGGTACGACGGGCCCGGCGCCGCGAGTTGTCGAGCCGGTTGAGAACGTACAGAACGGCGAAGATCACGACCGCGACCCCGACGATCTTCGGCAGCGGCGTGCTGCCTAGTGACGATGCCCCCAGTCGCACGGCCGAAGTGTAGGGGCAGAAACCGTTCGCGCCGTACCGCCAAGGAATGCCACGCTTCGGCCATGTCGCCGCGGATCGGGATCGTGCTGTTCGACGGGGTGGAGGAGCTCGACGCGGTCGGCCCGTGGGAGGTCTTCGCGGCGTGGTCGCACTACTTCCCCGCCGACGAGGTCGCGGTGAGCTGTCTCGCGCCGAACGGTGGGACCGTGGCGGCCGCGAAGGGAATGACGCTGACCGCGCATCACTCGTTCGCCGATGCCCCCGCGTACGACGTGCTGCTCTACCCCGGCGGGCAAGGGACCCGGCCGCTGATGAAGGACGAGCCGCACCTGGCGTGGCTGCAGGAACAGCGCCGTGCCGTGCCCCTGATGACGAGCGTGTGCACCGGGGCGCTGGTCTACGCCGCCGCCGGGCTGCTGCGCAACCGTCCGGCGACGACCCACTGGGGATCGCTGGACCTGTTGCACGAGACCGACCCGACGATCACCGTCAGACCCGACGACCGTTACGTCGACGACGGCGACGTGGTCACGTCGTCCGGGGTCTCGGCGGGGATCGACATGGCGCTGCATCTGGTCCGCCGCTTCGCCGGCGAGGAGCGGGCCCGCGAGGTCCGCCGCGTCATCCAGTACGACCCGGCGCCGCCGGTCTAGGGACCCGCCAGCGGCAGCTCGATGCGGAACGTCGCGCCGTGGCCGGGTTCGGACTCCACCGAGACGTCACCGTCGTGCGCCGCCACCAGGCCGGCCACGATCGACAGGCCGAGACCGCTGCCGCCGGCACTGCGGCTGCGCGATGGGTCGGCGCGATAGAACCGCTCGAAGACGCGCTCGGCGTCTTCCGGCGACAGGCCGGGGCCGGTGTCGGACACCGCGACCACAGCGCTCTTGGTCACCGCGTTGATCGAGACCGCAACCGTGATGATCGCGTCGTCGGGCGTGTGCACGAACGCGTTCGACATGAGGTTGTGCACGACCTGGCGCAGCCGCGCCTCGTCGCCGACGACGACCGGCGGGGTGGTCACGTCGGCATGCAGCTCGATCGAGCGCGCCGGCGCGATCCGCCGGCTGTCCTCGACGACGTCGTGCGCGATGTCGAGCAGGTCGACGCGGCCTCGTTCCAACGGTCGCTGCTCGTCGAGTCGCGCCAGCAACAACAGGTCGTCCACCAGCAAACCCATCCGGGTCGCCTCGTCCTCGATGCGCCCCATCGTGCGATCGAGCTCGGCGCCGGTAGTGGCTCCCATCCGGTGCAGCTCGGCGAAACCGCGAATCGAGGTCAGCGGCGTACGCAGCTCGTGGCTTGCGTCGGCGACCAGCCGGCGCATCCGCTCCTCCGACGCGGTCGCCCGCAGCTGCGACTCGCGCTCGTGTGCGAACGCGGACTCGATCCGGCCGAGCATGACGTTGAGCGCGTTCGAGAGCCGCCCGATCTCGGTGCGAGGATGGCGGTCCGGCACTCGCTGGGTCAGGTCACCCGCCGCGATCGCCGCGGCGGTCCGTTCGACCGCGACCAGCGGCGCGAGCGATCGCCGGATCAGCAGGTAGCCGCCGCCTCCCATGAGCACCAGGATTCCGGCACCGATCAGGACCTCGAGCACGACGAGGTGGTTGACCGTGTGGTCGATGTCGGACAGCGACGTCGCGATCTCCGCGACCCCGGACCCGCCGCCCGCTGCGACCGCGACAACCCGCCAGGAGCTCTTGTGGTCCGCCGCCGGGACGGTGAAGGGCTCGCCGTCGACCACCTGCTTCGACGTCGCCGTCAGCGCTGGCAGCACCGGCGGCGACTGGCTGGTGAGGAACGCCGAGTCAGGCCCCCCGGCGGGCGAGCCGGCCGCGTCGTACAGGCGCACGTAGTACGGACTGGGCAACCGGCTCGGGTCGTCGCTTGTCGTCGTCGTCGGCGCACCGCCGGCGGGAACCGGAGTGCCGGCCAGGCCGGGGCCGGCGCCGAACCCGCCGCGGAACCGAAACCCATCGGCGATCCCGTGGGCGGCGACCTGTAGCTGCTCGTCGGCGCGGTTGAGCAGGTAGGAGTGCAGCGACGCCGTCGCGGCGACGGCGGCGCCGGTCAGGCCGACTGCGGCGAGCGCGAGAACCATCACCAACAGCTCGAGCCGCAAAGACATTCGCGCGAGGACACGCCGCAGCGGCGCCACCAGCGTCGCGAACCGGGAGCGCATCACTCCCTCGGCATCCGCAACACGTATCCGACGCTACGGATCGTGTGGAGCAGCCGCGGTTGGGTCGTATCGATCTTGCGGCGAAGGTAGGAGACGTAGGACTCGACGACGTTGGCGTCGCCGTCGAAGTCGTAGTGCCAGACGTGGTCGAGGATCTGCGCCTTGCTGAGCACCCGTTGCGGGTTCTGCAGGAAGTAACGCAGCAGCTTGTACTCGGTCGGTGACAGGGTCACCGGCTTGCCGGCCTTGAGCACCTCGTGCGAGGAGTCGTCGAGCTCGAGGTCGCCGTAACGCAGCACGGAGGTGGAGCGGACGCCGTCACCGCCTTGGGCCCGTCGCAGCACGGCGCGGATGCGGGCGATCGCCTCCTCGAGGCTGAACGGCTTGGTCAGATAGTCGTCCGCGCCGAGCGTCAGTCCGGTGATCTTCGCCTCGGTGGCGTCCTTGGCGGTGAGGAACAGCACCGGGATACGTTGCTGGCTCTCGCGCAGCCGGCGTACGACCTCGAAGCCGTCGATGCCCGG
>DASZPL010000129.1:0-28215 GCA_035550315.1 Mycobacteriales bacterium
TGCGTCGGAGGTCACCGCGCTGAGGTGCTCGAGCAGCCGCGCCCGGATCTGCTCCGCGGCGTCGGCCATCGCGGCTCGCGTCCGTGGGTCGCCGTCGGGCACGAGGGTGAACGGTGCCCCGAACACGACGTCGACGGGCGCCCGGAACCGAGGCACCGCCTTGCCCTTCGGCAACGCTTCGGCGGTCCCCTTGCAGACGACGGGCACGATCGGGCAGTGGCCGTGCAGGGCGAGGTAGCCGATGCCGTGCTGGATGCTCGCCAGCTCGCCGGTCCCTCGGGTGCCTTCGGGGAAGACCCCGAGTACGCCGCCGCCGGCGAGCACGCGCAGGCCCGCCCGCAGCCCGGCCCGGTCGGGCGTCCCGCGATGGATCGGGATCTGCCGGGCGAACTCGAGCACCTTCTTGAGGGCACCCTTGTACAGCTCTGACTTCGCCAGGAACGACGACGGCCGAGACAGCATGATCATCACGATCGGCCCGTCGAGGAAGCCGGAGTGGTTGCCGGCGACAAGCACCGGACCTTCGGCCGGCAGGTGCTCGAGCCCGACGATCCGCAGCCGGAAATAGCCGCGGAGCAGGCGCGCCGCGAGGCGGCGGGCCAGCATCAGCGGGATCGACTCCCGGGTCGGGTCGGTGCGGCGAGCGCTCATCGGCCGGCGGCCGTCTCGACCAGCGCCAGCACCTCACGGATGACGTCCTCGGCGCTGAGCCGGGTTGCGTCGATCACCACCGCGTCGGGAGCCTGGGTCAGCGGCGACGCGGCGCGGGTGCTGTCGGCCTCGTCCCTGCGGGCCAGCTCGGCCTGCGCCGCGCTCGCGCTGGTCGTCGCCAGCCCCAGGCCGGCGTCCTGGCGCACCCTGCGCGCGGCGCGGGCCGCCGGGTCGGCGACCAGGAAGACCTTGACGGGCGCGTCCGGAACGACCGTCGTACCGATGTCCCGGCCCTCGACCACGATGCCGCCCGCCCCGATCAGCTCGCGCTGACGCGAGACCATGGCCGTGCGTACGCCGGGAACCGCGCTCACCGCGCTCACCGCGGCGGTCACGTCCGGCCCACGCACCGCGGTCGTGACGTCGTGCCCTTCGATCGAGATCGTCGGGGCGCCCGGATCGGCGCTGACCTCGATCAGCGCGTCCTCCGCCAGGGCTGCCAGCTCGCCGGTCGCGCCGAGCGCGACCCCACGGTCGAGGGCCAGCCAGGTCAGCGCCCGATACATCGCACCGGTGTCGAGGTAGCGCAGCCCGAGCGCCGCGGCAACGCCGCGTGACACGGTCGACTTGCCCGACCCGGACGGCCCGTCGACCGCGACGACCAGGTTGCGCCGCTGCACCTGACCTCCCGCTCGCACCACGCCTGATCGACGCGGTGCGAGTCTAGGAGACCGGCGGGCTATTCCCCCGGCTCGACCGCAGTGGCCCGCCATCCGCGTTGCTCCAGCACGTCGGCGAGCGTGCCGGCGCTTCCCGGCGCGACGTCGAGGTCGACCAGGCCGAGCGCGGCGCCCGGTGAGTGGTCGACGTGGATGTCCTCGACGTTGACCCCGCCGGCCGAAGCGTCGGCGAGCAGGCGGGCGAGCTTTCCCGGCTCGTCCGGTACGACGACGGACACCCTCGCCCAGCGGACGGCGGCCTGACCGTGCTTGCCGGCGAGCAGCTGGCGACCGAGCCTGCCGCGGGTCACCAGCTCGAGCGCCGGCTGGGCTCCCGGCTGCCCCTCGGCGAGCGCTGAGCGCAGCGCGACGAGGGGCGCCAGGACGTCGTCGAGCGCGGCGGCGACCCCCGCGGGGTTGGCCGCCACGATCTCGGCCCACAGCGCAGGGTCGCTGTCGGCGATCCGAGTCGTGTCGCGCAGGCCGGACCCGGCAATGGCCACGTCGGCTCGGTCGAGGTCGGCAATCGATGCCGCCAGCGCTGAGGCCACCAGCTGAGGCACGTGGGAGAGCCGGGCGAGCAGGGCGTCGTGGTCGGCCGCGGGCATCGTGCTCACCCGAGCCCCGCACCCGGCGGCGAGCGCGGTCACCGCCGAGATGGCATCCTGGGACGAGGATGCCGTCGGGCAGACCACCCACGGCCGGTCCTCGAACAGGTCCGCCGTGGCGTGGTGCGGCCCTGAGCGTTCGCGCCCGGCGACCGGGTGACTACCGACGTAGCCGTCCCACAGCCCGATCTGAGCCTCGACCTCGCGTTGAGGTTGCAGCTGCACGCTGCAAACGTGGGTGATAGTCGAAGCGACGCCTGCTCGCTGCAGTCGCGCGATCTCCGCCGCGATGATGGCCGGGGGCAACGCCACCACCGCGAGGTCGACCGGGGTGTCGCCGTCCCACGGCGCCCCCGCGCCGATCTCGACCGCGACCGCGAGCCGGCTGGCGTCGCGGTTGGCGAGCAGCACCTCGTAGCCGGCCCGGCCGGCCGCCATCCCGACCGAGGCGCCGATCAGCCCGGTGCCGACTACCAGCAGCCGCGGTGGGCGCTGCGCGCTCATCGACCCGGGTCCTAGTCGCGGGGCAGGTCGGTGCGCAGCGCCTGAGCGCCGCGCAGGTAGACGTGGCGGGCGGCCGAGCGCGGGAAGTCGGCCTCGACGTGGGCCATCAGCCGCACGACCCGCGGCATCGACCCGGGTACCGCGATCTCCGAGGCGCACAGGAACGGCACGTCGGTGATGCCGATGGTGCGCGCGGCGTAGGCGGGGAACTCGGCGACGAGGTCGGGGGTGGTCGTGAAGATCACGCTGATCAGGTCCTCCGCCGTCAGCCCGTTGCGGTCGAGGACCTCGCGGACCAGCTCCGCGGTCGCCTCGATGATTGCGTCACGGTCGTCCGCCGCCACCTGGGTTGCGCCGCGAAGTGCGCGCACCGCCATCTCGTCTCCTCGCTCTACCGCTTTATCGATCTACCGCTACGACGACATCTCGACAGCGCGATAGAGGGATTGCACCTCTTGTCGCTGGAGATGACGGCGCTTTCCGGGCTTGAGGTCGCCGAGCCGGATGGGGCCGACCGCGACCCTGACCAGACGCGTCACCGGGTGGTCGAGCGCTTCCATCGCCCGCCGGACGACGTGCTTGCGTCCCTCGTGGATGCTCAGCTCCACCACGGAGCGGGCGGTCGTCGACTCGATCACCTTCGCCGTGTCCGCCTTCATGACGCCGTCCTCGAGCTCGACGCCAGCCTTGAGCGCCCGCTCGAAGCCGCGTCCGGCCGAGCCCTCGATCTCGGCGAGATAGGTCTTGGCGACCCCGAAGGACGGGTGGGTCAGCCGGTGCGAGAGCGCTCCGTCGTTGGTCAACAGCAGCAGCCCTTCGCTGTCGGCGTCGAGTCGGCCGACGTGGTGCAGCTGCACTTCGATGTCTGTGACGAGGTCACCGACGCAGGGTCGGCCCCGGTCGTCGGACATCGTGGAGTGCATGCCTCGCGGCTTGTTGATGGCGAGGTAGACCAGGCCGCTCGCGGTCGGGATCTGCGCGCCGTCGAGGACGACCACGTCGCGTTCCGGGTCGATGCGCAGCCCGAGCCGGGCGCGACGGCCGTTGACGCTGACCCGCCCGGCGGCGATCAGTTCCTCACAGGCCCGCCGGCTTCCCAGGCCTGCCGCGGCCAGGACCTTCTGCAGCCGCACACCCTCGTCGGGCGCTGCGGCTGCCGAGCGCCCCGTGGGACCGGCGCTGCTCATCGCTTCAGCCCGCAGCGACGTCGTCGTCGAGCGCGGTGTGATCCGGGAGGTACTCCGCGAGGGGCGGCAGGTCCGCCGCGGACGTCAGGCCGAGCCGCTCGAGGAAGTGGTCGGTGGTGCCGTAGAGGATCGCGCCGGTCTCCCGCTCGATGCCGACCTCGGCCACCAGGCCGCGGGTGAGCAGGGTGCGGATCACCGCGTCGACGTTCACGCCCCGGACCGCGGCCACCCGCGAGCGAGTCGTCGGCTGCCGGTAGGCGACCACCGCCAAGGTCTCGAGCGCCGCCTGGCTCAGCTTGGTCGGCTGGCCGTCCCGGATGAACCGTTCGACGTACGGCGCGCACTCGGTGCGGCTGTAGAACCGCCACCCGCCGGCGATCCCCCGCAGCTCGAACCCGCGGCCGGCCGCGTCGTACTCGGCGGCGAGCGCGCTCAACGTCTCGGCGATCTCCTCGCGCGGGCGTTCGAGCACCTGCGCCAGGACGCCCTCGTCCACCGGTTCCTCGACGACCATCAGGATCGCTTCGAGCGCGGCCCGCAGCGGCGGCAGATCCGCGCTCGACGCGCCCGGTTCGGGCAGCGGCGGGCCGGCCTGCTCAGACATCGGCGCTCGCCTCGTCCGCGGCGGTGTCGTAGTCATCGTCGATCGCCGTGGCGAACTCCGGTGCCGGGCCGTCGCCGCCCACCCATCTCACGTGGAGCTCGCCGAGGGGGGTGACCTGGTCGAACATCACCACGCCCTCCCGGTAGAGCTCCAGGACGGCGAGAAACCGCCCCACGACGGTCATCGTGTCGGTGCAGTCGGCCACCAGCGCCCGGAAGGTCGCCGCACCGCCCGCCCGCAGCCGCTCGGCGAGGAACACCGCCTGCTCCCGCACGCTGACCAGCGGGGCGTGGAGGTGCCCGATGTCGACCACGGGCACCGGACGCGGGGCCATGGCCTTGGCCGCGAGCTCGGCGAACTCGATCGGCCCGACGCCGAGCGTGACCTCGGGCACCAGGTTCGCGAACCGCTCCTCGAGCGGCACCAGGCGCGGGTAGCGGTGCGCGGCGGAGTCCATCAGGACCCGGATGACCTCGACCACGTCCTTGTACGCCCGGTACTGCAGGAGCCGTGCGAACAGCAGGTCTCGCGCCTCGAGCAGCGCCAGGTCCTCCTCGTCGGCCTCGGCGGAGGGCAGCAGCCGGGCGACCTTCAGATCGAGCAGCGTCGCGGCCACGACGAGGAACTCGCTGGCCGTGTTGAGGTCCCAGTCCTCCCCGCGGCTGCGGATGTAGGCGACGAACTCGTCGGTGACCTTCGCGATCGCGACCAGCGTCACGTCGAGGCGGCGCTTGGCGATCAGGGACAGCAGGAGGTCGAACGGGCCCTCGAAGACGTCGAGATGGACCTCGAACCCGGTGCGAGCGAGCCCGGCGGCCTCCTCGGCGGCTTCGACCACGGGCATCGGTCGAAGGTAGCCCAGCGACCCCCTTCCGCTCGGGCTGGCACGCCGCGGCGAAGCTGCCTAGAACGCGTGCGCGATCCCGTCGACGACGCTCGTCACAAGCAGCAGCAGGAGCGGACCCTCGCCTGCCAGGGGAAGGATGAACAGGACGAGCAGGACGACGACACCCCAGTACTCCTCCAGCAGCCGGTAGGCCATCCGACGGGCGCCCTCGGTCCGAGGCAGGATCGTCCAGACCGCCACTCCGGTGGGCAGCGGCGGAATCGGCACGAGAGTGAGCAGCCCGACCGCCAGGCTCTCCACGCCGAACCCGATGAGCACCTTCTCGGCGAAAGTCGGCGCGATGAGCTGCACGAACCCGTCGCCGTGTAGCACCGACATCGAGTCCATGAGGGCGAGGGCGCCGCGGCCGGCGAGCGCGGCGTACCCGGCGAGCGCCGCCGCGCCCAGCGCGGCCGGCACCACGAACGACACCGCGGCGACCGTGACCAGGTGCCGGTCGCGGCTGCGGCCGAAGCCACGGCGCCCGTCCGCCTTCGCCGGCCAGCCGACCCCGCCCAGCAGCGCGGCGACCGCGCTGTACGGATCGAGCCAGCTCTGCGGGTGCCAGAACGGGGTGGCATGCCGGTGAGCACGCTCCAACGCGCGGGTGGCAGCCGCTAGCGCGATCAAGCTCACCGCGAAGCCCAGCACCAGCCCGAGCAGCGTCTCAGGTTGACGTAACGCGAAAAGCATCGCCCGGGGACTACCGGCCGCGCAGTCGGCGGACCAGGATGCTCTGCTCGCTCTTGGACTCCAGGTCGGCCAGGACTACCGCCAGCGCCTCCCGGACGATCCGGCCCCGGTCGACGGCCAACCCGTGTTCGGCGCGCAGGACGAGCCGGGCGTGTTCGAGGTCGACGAGCTCGCTCGGCGAGACGTAGACGGTGATCTTCTCCTCGTGCCGTTGCCGGCCGCTCGGGCGGCGGGGCCCGGTGGGGCGCGGTGCCGGTCCGACAGATGGCCGGTCGAGCACCTCGGTCGCGCCGGCCGGCGCAGGGTAGGGCGCGGCGTCGTCCTGCTCGACCGGGCGGCTCACGCCGCCGGTCGAACGGAACAGCTCGTCGGCACCCGGCAGCGCTACCCGGCGAGGCATCGGGCCACCACCTCTCGGGCGAGGTCGCGGTAGGCCTGGGCGCCGGCCGAGGACGACGCGTAGCTCGTGATCGGCTCACCGGCGACGGTGGTTTCCGGGAACCGCACGGTCCGGTTGATGACGGTGTGGAAGACCTTCGGGCCGAACGCCTGGACCACCCGGGCCAGGACCTCGCGACCGTGCAGCGTGCGGCTGTCGTACATTGTCGCGAGAATCCCCTCAAGTTCCAGTTGAGGGTTCAACCGCTCGCTGACTTTCTCTATAGTTTGTATCAAGAGTGCGACGCCTCGCAGCGAGAAGAACTCGCACTCCAGCGGGACGATGACGCCGTTCGCCGCCGTCAGCGCGTTGATGGTCAACAGGCCGAGCGAGGGCTGGCAGTCGATCAGCACCACGTCGTAGTCGTCGATCAGCGGTGCGAGGACCCGCTTCAGCGACTGCTCGCGGGCGACCTCACCGACCAGCTGCACCTCGGCGGCGGACAGGTCGATGTTGCTCGGCAGCAAGTCCATGCCGGCGTTCGTCTTGAGCAGGATGTCGTCCGCGGTGACCGAACGCTCCATGAGGGCGTTGTAGATGGTCTGGTCCAGCTCGTTCGGGTTGACGCCCAGCCCCACCGAGAGCGCGCCCTGCGGGTCGAAGTCGACCAGCAGGACCTTGCGGCCGAACTCCACGAGCGCCGCGCCGAGGTTGATCGTCGTGGTCGTCTTGCCGACGCCGCCCTTCTGGTTGCACATCGCCAGCACCACCGCAGGGCCGTGCGCGGTGAGTGGCTTCGGATCACGAAGCTTCGGTAGCGGGCGCCCGGTGGGGCCCTTCTCGCGAGGCGGCCGGCCGGTCGCGACTGGGGAAGTCGACATATCGTCCTCTCAACATGTAGCTACACCGATTGCGCGATTTCTCGCGAAGGCGTTTCGGCGACGGGAACCTAGCCGCTCGCCGCCGATCTTGGCAACCGCCACGTTCGCTGACGGCCGTCACAGCAGCCCCAGTGGCCACAGTGGCGGGCGTCAGGGAGGGATCCGGGGACGCTCAGCGCGGGTCGCGTGCCCGCGGATGAGCCTCGGCGTAGACCTCGCGCAGCCGGTCCACCGTCACCAGCGTGTAGATCTGGGTGGTCGTGACCGAGGCGTGGCCGAGCAGCTCCTGCACCACCCGGACGTCTGCCCCGCCGTCGAGCAGGTGGGTCGCGAACGAATGGCGCAGGCTGTGCGGGCTCACCCGGGTGCGAACCCCGGCACGCTCCGCGACGTCGCGCAGGATGGTCCAGGCCGCCTGGCGGGACAACCGCCCGCCACGAAGGTTGAGGAACAGCGCGGCTCGACCCGCCCCGTTGCCCACGAGAGCCGGCCGTGCCCGACTGAGATAGGCCGAGAGCGCGTCGAGGGCGAACGACCCGACCGGCACCAGTCGATCCTTGCCGCCCTTGCCGTGCAGCATCACCGACTTGGCGTCGCTGTCGATGTCGTCGACGTCGAGCTCGACCGCCTCGCTCACCCGGGCGCCGGTGCCGTAGAGGAACTCGAGGAGGGCGCGGTCCCGCAGCGCCTTCGGCGTGCCGTCGAAGCCTGCGGCCTCGAGCATCGCCAGCACGTCGTCGACCGGCAACGCGTGCGGCAGGCGCTGCGGCGGCTTCGGCGGTCGGACCGCCGCCGCCGGATCGGACTCCGTGAGGCCTTCCCGCTGGGCGAACCGGTGCAGGCCACGGACCGCGATGACGGTCCGCGCTGCCGACGAGGCCGCCAGCGGCGCCCGGTCCGGCGTCCCGGCGCGAAGCTCGGTGAGAAACGCCGCGACGTCGCGCTCGGACACCGCCCGCAGGTCGTCGATCTGGCGGTCCCTCAGGAACTCGGCGTACCGGCGCAGGTCCCGGGCGTAGGCACCGGTGCTGTTGCGGCTCAGGCCGCGCTCGACGGTCAGGTGGTCGAGATAGGTCTGAATCGCCCGCTGCGGGCGCACCGCTCGGTCGCCGTCGGCCATCGCCCTAGTCGAGCAGGTCGGACAGGTCTCGGCTCGGCAGGCCGTGCGCGGCGGCGACGGGCGCGCACACGACCTCCCCCGCCACGACGTTGACCCCCGCGGCGAGCGCGGCGTCAGCGGTCACGGCACGCTGCCAGCCGGATTCGGCGATCCGTTCGGCGTACGGGAGGGTCACGTTGGTCAGTGCGTGCGTCGAGGTGTGGGGCACGGCACCCGGCATGTTGGCCACGCAGTAGAACACCGCGTCGTGCACCGTGAAGGTCGGGTCGGAGTGGGTCGTCGGGCGCGTCGACTCGAAGCAGCCGCCCTGGTCCACCGCGATGTCCACGAGCACGGCGCCGGGCTTCATGCGGGCGACCAGGTCATCGGAGACGAGAGTGGGCGCCTTCGCGCCGGGCACCAGCACCGCGCCGATGACCAAGTCGGCGTCCAGACACGCTCGCTCGACTTCGTAGGCGTTGGAGGCGACCGTCTGCAGGTGGCCTTGGTAGATCCGGTCGGCCTGCCGCAGCTTGTCGATGTTCTTGTCCAGCAGGAGCACCTCGGCCTGCATGCCCAAGGCGATCGCCGCGGCGTTCATGCCGGAGACGCCGGCGCCGAGGACGACCACCTTCGCGGCGTACACCCCCGACACCCCACCCATCAGGACGCCGCGGCCGCCGCGCTCGCGCTGCAGATGGTGGGCACCGACCTGTGGCGCCATGCGGCCCGCGACCTCACTCATGGGGGCCAGCAGGGGCAACGACCCGTCGGCGAGCTGGACGGTCTCGTATGCGATCGCGGTGATGCCGGACTCGACGATCGCCTTGGTGCACTCAACGCTCGCGGCGAGGTGGAGGTAGGTGAACAGCACCTGGTCAGAGCGCATCCGGTGGTACTCCTGCGCCACCGGTTCCTTGACCTTGCAGACCAGCTCGGCCTCGCCCCACACCGCGTCGGCGTCGGGCAGGATGCGAGCGCCGGCGTCGACGTACTCCGAGTCCGGAATCGACGAGCCGACTCCCGCCTCCCGCTCGACGAGAACGTCGTGGCCCAGCCGGACCAGCTCGTGAGCGCCGGCCGGCGTGAGCGCGACGCGGAACTCGCTGTCCTTGACCTCCCGCGGGATGCCGACCTTCATGGACCTATCGAATCACTCCCTGCCCGCCGCGCCCCGCCCGCCGCGCCTCTGCACGAAGCAGCACACAACGTTCCTTTCGGTGCCCCGATACGCCCCCGGATGTCCGGTTCGGGCGCGTCGTTGTGTGCTACTTCGGGGGGAAGCGCTCCGGCCAGGGGGCGTCGGCGGGCCGCAACCCGGTGTACGACGAGCGTGCGGCGGCAGCGCACGCCAGGATGCCCATGGCGGCTAGCGGGTTGTGGAGCCGGCCGTCGAGCACCGCCGACACCGCCTCGCCGAGCGCCACCCACCGAATGGGCATGTCCGCTTCTTCCGCCTCACCGACGAACCGGGTCTGGGTCGACTCGCGGACGTCGCGCGCGAGATACACCCGCACTGCCTCCTCGCTGCCTCCCGGCGTCGTGAAGGCGTCGACCAGGACGTCCCAGCGCTCGGCTTCGAGGTGGGCCTCCTCGTGCAGCTCGCGGCGCGCCGCGACGAGCGGGTCCTCCCCCGCCACGTCGAGCAGGCCGGCCGGAGGCTCCCACAAGAAGTGGCCGACCGGGTGGCGGTACTGCCTGAGCAGCAAGATCTCTTCGCGGTCATTCATCGCGATGACGCCGACCGCGCCCGGATGCATTACGACGTCGCGGGCCGCGAGCGAGCCGTCGGGCATCCGCACCTGGTCGACGCGTACCGCGATGACCCGCCCGGACCGGAACACCGTCTCGCTGCCGGCGGTGTCGAACTGCTCGGTCGGCTCGTCGCGCAGGTCGCTCACGTGACGAGTGTGCCCGGTGCGGGCACCGGCTAGTTGGCCACCGACATGCCGCTCGACGGGAGGTGGACCACGCTCGGGTCGCTGTCGGCGGCGGCACGGGCGAGCGCGGCCGCGACGAACCCCACGAACAGCGGGTGTGCCCGGGTCGGCCGCGACTTGAACTCCGGGTGCGCCTGAGTGCCCACGAAGAACGGGTGCACGTCTCGCGGCAGCTCGCCGTACTCGACCAGGCGGCCGTCCGGCGAGAGCCCGGAGAACACCATCCCGGCGGCTTCCAGCCTGTCCCGGTAGTCGTTCGAGACCTCATACCGGTGGCGGTGACGCTCCGTCACCTGGGTGGCGCCGTACGCCTCGGCGACGAGGGAGCCATCGGCGAGCATGGCCGGGTAGGAGCCGAGGCGCATCGTGCCGCCCATGTCCCGCTCCCCCGCCACCACGTCGAGCTGGTCGGCCATCGTCGCGATCACCGGGTGGGGCGTGTCGGGGTCGAACTCCGCGGAGTTGGCGCCGGTCAGGCCGGCCAGGTTGCGGGCAACGTCGATCACCATGCACTGCAAGCCCAGACACAGCCCGAGCACCGGGATGCCCGCCTCGCGAGCATGCCGAACCGCGCCGAGCTTGCCCTCGATCCCTCGTACGCCGAAACCGCCGGGGACCAGCACGCCGTCCACACCGTCGAGGACGGCGGCAGCCGAGCCGGCGGACTCACAGTCGTCCGAGGTCACCCAGCGCAGGTCGATGGCGGTGTCGTTGGCGGCCCCCGCCGCCCGCAGCGCCTCGGTCACCGACAGGTAGGCGTCGGGCAGGTCGACGTACTTGCCGACGAGCGCGATCGTGACGCGCTGGCTCGGCCGATGGATGCGCCGCAGCAGGTCGTCCCACTCGGTCCAGTCGACGTCGCGGAACGGCAGCCCGAGGCGGCGTACGACGTAGGCGTCGAGGCCCTCGGCGTGCAGGACCTTCGGGATGTCGTAGATCGACGCAGCGTCGGGCGCGGACACGACGGCTTCGTTGTCGACGTCGCAGGTCTGCGCGATCTTGCGCTTCATGTTGTCGGGGATCGGGCGATCCGACCGGCACACGATGGCGTCCGGGGTGATGCCGATCGAGCGAAGCGACTGCACCGAGTGCTGGGTCGGCTTGCTCTTCTGCTCGCCCGACGGGGCGAGGTAGGGAACCAGCGAGACGTGCAGGAAGAAGACCTTGTCGCGGCCGACGTCCTGGCGCACCTGACGGGCGGCTTCCAGGAACGGCAGTGACTCGATGTCGCCGACGGTTCCGCCGATCTCGGTGATCACGACGTCGACGTCGTCGGTCGCCATCGCCTGGATCCGCGCCTTGATCTCGTTGGTGATGTGCGGGATGACCTGCACGGTGTCACCGAGATACTCGCCGCGGCGCTCCTTGGCGATCACGTCCGAGTAGACCTGACCGGTGGTGACGTTGGCTGCGCCGTACAGGTCCTCGTCCAGGAAGCGCTCGTAGTGACCGATGTCCAGGTCGGTCTCTGCGCCGTCCTCGGTGACGAACACCTCGCCGTGCTGGAACGGGTTCATCGTGCCGGGATCGACGTTGAGGTACGGGTCGAGCTTCTGCATCGTCACGCGCAGCCCACGCGACTTCAGCAGCCGGCCGAGGCTCGACGCCGTCAGGCCCTTGCCGAGGCTGGAGGCGACGCCTCCGGTGACGAAGATGTGGCGGACGGCGGCTGTCCCTCGCGCCGCGCCTCCCCCTGCGGACCGATCCAAGGCGCTTTGACTCACGGACTGTCACGCTAACACCGACCGATGACAGGCTCGTTAACGACCGCCGCGTGTCTCGGACGATCAGCCGGTCGATTCGCGCAGTGACCGGTAGGTCGCGGCAAGCTCGGCGACCGCATCGTCCACCGACGGCCACCCGGCGGCCTGCGCACGCCCGGCCGCAGCCAGCCGCCCGGCGAGCTCGTGGTCGGCCAGGACCTGGTCGAGCGCGTCGCCGAGCGCAGCCGCGTCGCCGACGGGCACGAACAGCGCCGCGTCACCCACCAGCTCGGGCAGCCCGCCGACCGCGGTGGTCACGAGCGGTACGCCGGCCCGCAGTGCCTCTTGCGCGACGAGCGAGCGTGCCTCCCAGCTGCTCGGCAGCGCCACCACATCGGCAACCGTGAGCAGGTCAGCCACGTCAGAACGCGCGCCAAGCAGCACGACCGGCGCTGCGGTCGCGGTGATCTGTGCGCGAAGGCGTGCCTCGTCCGGACCGTCGCCGGCCACCACGACGAGCGGCGAGTCGCTGCGCCCGGCCCACCGGCTGCTGGCCGCGACGAGTACGTCGAGTCGCTTCTGGGCTTGCAGCCGCCCCACCGCCAGGACGATGCGGCGGTCGTCGGCGCCGAGCTCCGCTCGGACCTGCTCAGGAGACCGCCTGGCGGGCGTGAGGGGCGGCGCGACCACGAACGTCGTCGCGGCCGTTCTGGCGCCGGCGCGCATCGCCGCCTGTGTCAGGTCGGTTGACGCGCCGAGGGTGAGGTCGGCGCAACGGGCGACGTAGCGCTCGAGCGCGGCGTGGGCCCGTCGCGCCCGCCCGACGGTCAGCGGCGCGTTGTGCCAGGTCACGACCAGAGCGCTGGTTGCCGGTCGAGCGGCCGCGATCGCGCCCGCCCGCAGCCCGTGCGCGTGGACCACGTCGAAACCGCGCGCAAGCTTGCGCAGCCGCCGTCGCGACGCCAGCACGACGTCCGGCCTGGATCGCGACGTCGAAAGCAGCTCCTTGCCCACTCCGGGCGGGTCCCCGACCGCGGTCAACGCCGACGCCGGGCCGCACACCGCGGCGGCGACGCCGTACCGGCCCAGTCGCTCCGCGAGGACCGCGACGTGTCGGCCGATGCCGCCCTCGGTCTCGCCCACGACGAGCAGGGCCTTCAGGGGCCGGTCAGCCACGGCGAACCCTCAGGCGCACCAGCAGGACGTTGACGGTCGGCCGGTCGAGCAGGGTGGCGAAAAGACCGTGGATGCCGACCGCCACCGCACCGACGACCACCGCGAGCGCGAGGTTCGCGGCAACTCCCGCGGGCCGGAACTGATGGGCGATCAGCCACCCGCCGGCTGCCGCGGCGCCGCCGCCGGTGATGGCGGTGACCAGAGACCGTCGGGCCCCGGCCAGGGACGCGGCGCCACTGGAACGCACGACGCTGATCACCAGCCAGACGCCGGTGACGGTCACCCCGAGGGAGGTGCCGATGCCGATCGCCGCGACGATCCACGCCCGCGGCATCACCACGCACGACACCACGTCGGCGACGATCGCCACGATCCAGCCGCCGATCGACGCGGTCGCCGGCGTACGCGCGTTGCCCTGCGCGTACAGCGCCCTCGACAACAGCGCGAACAGCGCGTAGCCCGGCAGTCCCGGGGCGAAGGCGACCAGACCCCGGCTCAGCAGCGCCGGCGACGCGTGCCCGGGAGCGCCGAGGACCACGACCCGCGCCAACGGCTCGGCGGTCGCGACGATCACGGCCGTTGCCGCGCCGGCGACCACCAGCATGACCCGGGCGGTGCGGGCCAGGGTTGCGGCGTACGCCGCGCGAGCGCCGTCCTGCCACGCCGCGGTGAGCCCGGGAAACGAGCTGGTCGCCAACGGTACGGCGGCGACCGCCCACGGCACGGTGAACACCGTCCACGCCAAGTCGTAGATCACCACCGAGCCGTCGGCGCCCCGCGCGTTCGCCAACCTGATCACCACCGCGGTCCACAGGTCCTGGCTGCCGAGGATCAAGGCGCCGGACACCGCCATCCGCCGAATCGTCGTGGCCACCCCTGGCGGGAACCGGTAGCTCGGGCGCAGCCGCAGCTGGAGCCGGGCGGCGGGGAACGCCATCGGGATGAGCAACGCGGCGACGCCGAGGGTCGTGCCCACCGACAGGATCAGCTCGTGGGTGCGGGTCAGCGAGAGCAGGTTCGTCTCCTGATGCGCGGCGACGCCGGCGAACACGCCGTACGCGACGATCACGACCACGCTCGACACGAGCGGCCCGAGCGCCGGGCCGAGGAACCGGCGGTGTGCCTGGAGCAATCCGATGAACACCACCGCGATGCCGTAGAGGACGACCTGCGGCATGAAGACCGCCAGCATGCGGGTCCCAACCGCGACCTCTTCGTGGACCGAACAGCCGGGATGGCCGCCGCCCACCAGCACGCTCATCAGCGGCTTCGTGATCACCAGCCCGACGAGCATCACGGGCACCAGCAGCGTCGCCGCCCAGGTGAGCAACGCGGATGCGGTCTGGCTCACCCGTTCGCGGTCGCCGGCCGCCGCCGGCCCGGCGATCACCGGGACGACGAGGCTGGACAGGGCGCCACCGGCCACGATGTCGAAGACGATGTTGGGCACCGTGTTCGCGGTGAAGTAGGTGTCGCCGAGACAGCTCGGGCCGACCGTTCGGGCGAAGACGATGATCCGGGCGAACCCAGCAAGCCGCGCCAACACGGTCACCGCCGCAATGAGGACCGCGGCCCGGGCAATACTGGTGCCTGGTCGCGGCGGCGGGGTCAGCTCCTCGAGCGCGACCTCATCGGCCACGACGGTCCCGGACCCGGCCCAGCCCGTCGATGGCCCGCAGCACCGGGTTCGCCTCGATGACGGCGCTGAAGCTGGTCCGCTCGCTCGCCAGCGTGGCGGCGACGACGCCACCGGCGGCGGCGATCCGGGCGAGTCGGGACGGGCGCGTCGCCAGCGACCACCCCAACGTCGCTCCCAGCGTGCCGGCGCCGCAGTCCCCCAGCATCGCGGATTCGCGTACGTCGGGACCGAGTGCGGCAGCAGCGGCCGAGCCGGCAACGCTGGCGATCGCACGGGCAGACGGATCGCCCGCTCGACTCAGAGCGACCGCCGCCAGGCCGGTCACCTTGGCGGCTCGGCCTGGCCGAAGGTCGAAGAGGTTGACCAGGTTCGCGGTTCCTGCCACCAGCACGGTGCCCAGGATCGCGTCGACGGGCTTGCGATGTTGCCGGTGAGACGCCGCCGCCGCCACGCTCCCGATCGTCACGAGCTTCACCATGCCGGTGGTGACGCGGCCGTCCCGTAGCGCCGCGAGGTGCCCGCCGAGGCCGCGCGCGTGGCTGTCGCCGTACCTGTCGTCGTAGGCGCCGACGAGGCCGATCGCGGCGACGGAAAGGAGCGCACGGCGGCGTGGCGGCGGCATGGCCGCGGCGAGCCCGGCCACCGCGCCCGCGGTGACCGCGGGACCGAGCAGCAGGCTGACGTCACGATCCCGGAAGTTCTGCCTGCGCCACGCCGGGTCACCGGCGACTGGCGAGGACCGCAGCCAGCGCCACACCGCCGCGGTGGTCAGCCCGGCTACCGGTCCGGCGAGCCGGCCGAGCACGCCGGAGGCGCGCTTGCGCGGATGCCGGTCGCGCCCCTTGCGAGTGATCACGGCGACGGGCTCACGGTGGGCAACGGCTGCTTCTGTGACGCGCCGTACTGACCGGTGGTGCCGGCAGGAGCCTGGGACAACGCCAGGACGGTCGCGATCCGGCCGATGGGCGTCTCGTCGGAGTCCACCGTCGACACCGTTGCGGACAGCGAGGAGTCCTGGCGGATCGAGGGCAGCACCCCGTTGTTCGCGCCGGACTGAAGCGTCGGCGAAGCCACGACGACCCCGCTGGAATCGCGGCGCAGCGCCGTTGCCATGCCGATCAGGTCGCTGTCCTGTTGCACGGCGGCGGCCGATCCGTCAGGGGCGGACCCGAGCGGGACGAGCAGCACCGCCAGGTCAGCGGGATGGGCCGGCGGGTCGCCTTGGATCGTGATCATGTTGCCGTCGGAGAGCGTGCTCAGGATCGTGTCGATCTGGCGTGACGACGGCGTCCGCAGGCCCGGGCGCGCCACCAGCGCGCGTGCCAGCTCCGTCGCGGCCTGGACCGCGCCGTCGGCGTGAGGCAGGCGCCTGGTGCCCGCGAGCTGCTGTGCCAGCTGCCCGAGGGTGTCGTCCTGGTCGGGATCGAGGTAGGACGACTGAAGCTGGACGTTCGCGGTCACGGTTGCGCCGGCGGAGGCGAGCGTGGTCATCAGCGCCGAGCGCGCGCCGCTGTCGACACCGGGTGCGGACACCACCGCGACGCCCGCGTCGACGAGCCGGCCGCTGACCGCGAACGGCTCGACCGCAGACGCGAACGCCTGCTGCGTGGACAGCTCGGCGTTGAGGGTGTCCTTCTGGTTCTCCAGGGACTGGTTGTCGGCAGTCACCCGGTTTGCCTGTTGGCGCAGGCTGTGGGTGACCGTGCTCTGCAAGCTCGTGCTGCCGAGGAACAGCCCGAGCGCCAGCGCCAGGAACACGGCGACCAGCGAGACGATGTGGTATCGGAAATCGATCACAGCAGTCCGTGCAGCCAGCGAGTGAAGTGGTCCCAGTCGGTTGCGAAGTACTCGCGGTAGAGGCTCCCACCCGGCGTCACGTACAGCGCGACGAGGAACGCTACCGCTGTCGCGAGGACGAGCAGGACGAGGGCGGAGGCCGGGATCCGGGCGCGATAGAGCCGGCTGACCCCCTTGGCGTCGATCAGCTTGCCGCCGACCCGCAGCCGCGTCAGGAACGTGCTCGCCATCCCGGCCCGACCCTTGTCGAGGAACTCGACCAGGGTGGCGTGCGTGCCGACCGCCACGATGAGCGCCGCACCACCCTCATCGGCCAGCAACAGGGCGACGTCTTCGCTGGTCCCTGCCGCGGGGAACACCACGGGCTCGACACCGAGCTCCTGGACCCGGGCCAGGCCCGGCGCGCTGCCGTCACGGTAGGCGTGCACGACGATCTCGGCGCCGCACTTGAGCGCCGTGTCGCTGACGGAGTCCATGTCGCCGACGATGACGTGGGGGCGCAGGCCCTCCTCGAGAAGTGCGTCCGCACCGCCGTCGACACCGATCAGGACCGGCTTGTACTCACGGACGTAGTGCCGCAGCGCGATGAGGTCCTCGCGGTAGTGGTAGCCGCGTACGACGACGAGCACGTGGCGACCGTCCAGCTGCGTGCGCAGGTCCGGTACGCCGATCCCGTCGAGGAGCAGGTCCCGCTCACGTCGCAGGTACTCCATCGTGTTGGACGCGAACGCCTCGAGCTGGCTCGCCAAACCGGCCCGGGCGTCGACCATCGACGCCGCGACGGACTCGGCGGTCTGCCGGGTGCCCTGCACGAGGATCAGCCCGTCGAGATCGAGCACCTTGTCGTCCTCGATGCGCACCACGTCGCCCTCGCGGAGCCGGGAGAACGCGTCGGACCCGACGTTGTCGATGAGCGGGATCCCCGCCTCGATCAGCGCTTCGGGTCCGAGGTTCGGGTAGCGCCCCGACACGCTCGGCGCGACGTTGACGACCGCGCCGACCCCACCCGCGACCAGAGCCTCCGCACCGACCAGGTCGAGGTCGATGTGGTCGATCACCGCGATGTCGCCGGGACGAATCCGCCGCGACAGGTCCTTCGTACGGCGGTCGAGGCGTACCGGACCCACCACGCCTGGTGGCAGCTCACCGGCGCGGGCACGGCGAAGTGTCGCGAGCCTCATCCTGAGGGAAGTCTGCCAGAGGTCGCGGCAACGACCGCTCAGCTTCGCCGCTGCTTCGCCACCGCGGCGATGCCGAGCAGCTCCTCGGCGTGGCCTCGCGCCAGCTCGGAGTCCTCCTGACCACCGAGCATCCGGGAGAGCTCGCGCAGCCGCAGCTCGCCGTCGACCGGAGCCGCCGCGCTCGACGTGGGGCCGGCCCGGTCGGGCTTTGCCACGACGACGTGATGGTCGGCGAACGCGGCGACCTGCGGCAGATGCGTGACGACCAGCACCTGGGCCGACGCGGCGAGCGCCGCCAGCCGGCGGCCGACCTCGACCGCCGCCCGGCCGCCCACCCCGGCATCCACCTCGTCGAAGACGAAGGTCGGCACCGGGTCGGCGCCGGCCAGCACGATCTCCAGGGCGAGCATCACCCGCGAGAGCTCCCCACCGGAGGCGCCGCGATGGAGGGCGCGTGCCGGCGCACCGTCGTGGGCGACCAGCCGGAACTCGACGTCATCGACGCCGGCCGGCCCGAACGCGACGCTTGCCCCGTCGACGACGATGCCGTGCACGTCGTCGCGACGCCCGATCGAGACCTGCACCGCAGAGTGCGGCATCGCCAGTCCGGCGAGCTCGGCGGAGACCGCCGCCTCGAGCCGGGCGGCCGCGGCCGCCCGTGCCCGGGACAGCTGCGTCGCGGCAGCGGTCAGCTCGGCGAGCACCCCGTCACGGCGCCGTCCGAGCTCGGTGATCAGCCCGTCGTCGTCGCCGAGCTCGGCCAGCCGCGCCCGTGCCTGCTCGGCCCAGTCGAGGACGGCCTCGACGTCGGCGCCGTACCGCTTCGTCAGAGCCGAGATCTTGGCCATCCGGTCCTGAACCACCGCGAGCCGCGCCGGGTCCGCCTCGAGCCGGTCCAGGTAGCCGGAGACGTCAGCCGCGAGGTCGGCGAGCAGATACGAGATCTCGGCCAGTCGCGTCGCGATGGCGTCGAGCTCGGGATCGTGACCGCCGACAGCCTCGAGATCGCGACGCGCGATAGCGGTCAGGCTGAGGACGTCGTCGCCGTCGCGATCGTCCTCGCCCCGGTGCAGCGCGAGCCGGGCGGTCGCCGCTGCTGCCCGCAACGCTTCGGCGTGGGCAAGACGGGCGAGCTCGGCGGCGAGCGTGGCGTCCTCACCGGGCGACGGCGCGACGGCGTCGATGTCGGCTAGACCGTGCCGCAGGGCGTCGGCCTCCAAGGTGCGCTCGCGCCGGTTGGCGGTGACCGCTTCCAGCTCGGCACGGATCGTGGCGAGCGCGGCGAACGCCCGCCGGTACTCCGCCAGCGGCTTGCTGACCGCTGCTGCGCCGAAGCTGTCCAACACGCCCCGTTGCACGCTCGGTCGCAGCAGACCGCGTTGGTCGGCCTGCCCGTGCACCGTCACGAGATCGTCGGCGAGGGACGTGAGGACCCCTGCCGGCACCGACCGTCCCCCGACGAACGCCCGGGAGCGGCCGTCCGCGTTGATCGTGCGTACGACGACCACCTCGTCGCCGTCGAGCTCACCGCCGGCCTCCTCGACGGCTGCGGCGACCGGACCGTCCGGCGCCACCCGGAAGCGCCCCTCGACCTCGGCCCGGTCGTACCCGGCGCGGACCAGCCCGCTGTCGGCGCGCCCGCCCAGCAGCAGGCCGAGGCCGGTGAGCAACATCGTCTTGCCTGCGCCGGTCTCACCGGTGACGGCGGTGAAACCCTCACCGAAGCTCAACGCCGCCTCGTCGATGGCACCGAGGCCTCGTAGCCGCAGCTCGACGAGCACGAGGTCAGCCTAGGTCCGCGGCGGCCGCGGGCCTGCTATTGGCGCGTCAGCCCGACCGGTTCGAACCGCAGGTCGGGAAAGACCCGCCCGAGGCGATGGTTGTGCAGCCGGGCGGTGATCACCTCACCGACGACCTGGCGGTAGTCGGTGGTGACCGCCAAGTCGCCGTAGTCGAGCGCGCGCTCGCCCAGGCCGGGCCACCTGGTGAACACCCTTCCGCCACGGATCCCGCGCCCGAGCACGAACATCACGTTGCCGTGGCCGTGGTCGGTGCCACCGCCGCTGTTCTCCTCGACCCGCCGGCCGAACTCACTCATCACCACGACGGTCGTACGGTCCATCTCCTCGGCCAGGTCGGTCGTGAACGCCGCGAGGCACGCCCCCAGGTCGGTGAGCAGCGCCGGCAGCGCGGCGTTCTGGCCGACGTGGGTGTCCCAGCTGAAGCCGTCGACGCCGTACGCATCGACGGTCACCGCTTCCAGCGCCGGCACGTTCTTGACGACCTTGGCGATGTCCTCGAGGGCCGCGCCGAGCAGCGAGCGCGGATAGCTGACGCCGTGAGAAGGGGCGTAGGGACGGCTGCGAACCGCGGCGACCTGTCGCAGCGCCGCGAACGTCTCGTGGGCGGCTTCGGTGGCCGGGCGGCCGGTGTCGCTGTAAAGCCGGTCGAGCGCCTTCATGACCAGGTCGTAGGAGGCGGAGACGGTGTCGAGCTGGAACGTCTCCAGTCCCGACATCGCCGTGGTGTGGTCCCAGCCGATGAGGCTGGCCGCGACGTGAGTACCGAACGAGACCGCGCGCAAGGTGTTCGTCGCTTGCGGGCGGCACAGCAGGTGGCGGGCCAGCCAACCGGTGGACAGCCCCGGGTCGTCCGAGCCGGCCTCCATGGTGGCCTGCGCGTCGAAGTGCGAGTAGCCGGCGGTGGTGTCCAGCCCGGTCGCCTGGACGACGGCGAGCTCGCGGTTGCGCCACAGCGGCAGCAACGCGGCGAGTGCCGGGTGCAACCCGAAGCGCCCGTCGAGGTCGTGGACGCTGTGCTGCGGTACGGCGAGGGTCGGCCGCAACCGGTAGTAGTCGGCGTCATGGTGCGGCACGACCAGGGACAGCCCGTCCACCGCCCCGCGTAGGAACACCACGATCAGGCGCCCGGCCGCAGGTGCGTCCGGCGAAGCGTCGGCGGCGAAGGCGTAACGGGGCAGCGCCGACGGCGTCGCCATCGCCGCCAGTCCGAGAGCGCAGCCACGGGTCAGCAGTCCCCGCCTGGACAGCGCTCCGGCCGCGCCCGCGGTCATCGCAGCTCCATGTACTCGCTGGCGAGAATCGCGAACTCGATCGCGCCGTGCGCAGGGGTGCCGCCGGCGCGCCAGGCCGAGGACGGCTGCTCGTGCGGGTCGAGCCCGGCGATCGCCGCGATCGCGTGCCGGTGCTCCCGGCGTACCGACTGGCCGGTGATCCGTTCCGCCGCCGCGGCGATGATGCCGTCGACCGTGATCCCCTGGTGCCACGCCGCCGCGGCCGGACCGCGGGTGCGGGTGAACGGCGGCGCCGTACCGCCCGGGTTCGCCAGCCAGCCCATCAGCTGCCAGGTCTGCAACGTCGTGTTCGAGTTCAGCCACGCGTGGCCGACGTCCGGATAGCCGTTGGGAGCAACCCACTCCGACGGGACGTGGCCCGCCGCTCGTAAAAAGTTCAGGTAGGCGCCCCAGCTCAGCACGGTCTTCACCGACGTGGCGCCCAGGTCGGGCAGCTGTCCCCACGTCCAGCCCATCCCGCGGACGGCGGCCGCGAACGTGTCCCCCGGCCTGCGGGCCTTCTGCCCGCGACTGGCGAAGAACTCGTCCTGCTCGACGATGAAGCGCAACGTCGAGCCGATCTCCGTCCCGTTGCGCAGGTAGTGGCGCGCCACCCGGTCGATCAGCGAGGCGGACGGGGTGTCGCTGACGTAGTGCACCAGCAGGCGACGCGCGACCGTACGCGCGGTCGCCGGACGGTGGGCGAGGTACTCGGCGAAGTCACGGATCAGGTGCTCACCGTTCGCCGACCGGTTGGCCGTCTTGAAGCCGACGATCTCGAGATGGCCGGTGTAGTGCAACGCCGGGTTGTACTCGTACCCCCACGTCGTGGGGTTGATCGTGGCGCCGGTGAGCAGCTTCGCGTACGCCTTCACGTCGCGTTCGGTGAAGTTCCCGAGGCCGACGGTGTGCAGCTCGAGGTCCTCGCGGGCGAGGTTCTCGACCGGGTACTCCTTGTTGGACAGCCACTGGTCGAGGTAGGTCAGCATCGCCGGCGCGGTCAGCACCGCGGCCAGCAGCTCGGCGAACGAGCCGGCGGCACGAGGGCGCACCACCTCGGTGTCGTAGCTGAACCTGGTCCACGGCAGGAACTGCTTCTCGACCAGGGAGCACACGTTGAAGTGGTCGAGCCACACCTCGCCGAGGCGGGCCAGCACCTGGTTCTCGGAGAAGATCGTCCGCGACAGCGTTGCCCACTCGTAGGCCTGGATGGCCTCGTAGCTATCGGCGGCGTACGCCTGCGCCATCCGGGCCGGCGCCATCGTCAGCAGCGGGAACTGCAGCGCGAGCAGCGTCTCGTGCAGGTCCTTGCCGCCGGCCAGCTGCTTGGCCAGCCACGCGGACGTCCCCATGGAACGGACGGTCGCGAGGTCGGCGGGCGTGGGCCCGTAGCCCAGTCGGCGCAGCGCGTGCAGCGCGTGATCATCGGGAACCGTGACCGGTACGCCGGAGCGCGGCCGCGCCCGGCCGGTCGTCACCGCGGCGGCCGTCGCTGTGGGAATCGCCGTCAGTGCCACGCCGCCCGCCGCGGCGGCGAGCAGGCCACGGCGTCCGAGCACGCTTCGACCAACGATCGCCCCGGCGGCCGGTGACGAGACCTCGCTCACCGCCCGCTCCACCCCTGGACCGGCAGCTTGAACTTCTCGACCAGCCGGTCGGTGAACGGCGCGCTGCGAAGTCGCACCAGCCGGACCGGTTCCTTGCTGGGCAGGATCTCGAGCCGGTCGCCGGGCTGGAGCGGGCGGCTGCGCCGGCCGTCGCAGAACAACACGGCGGTCGACGTCGAGTCCGCCAGTTCGATGGCGACGGTGGAACCCGGTGAGACCACGAGCGGCCGCGCGAACAGCGCGTGTGCGCTGATCGGGACCACCAGGACCGCCTGTACCGACGGCCACACCACCGGCCCGCCGGCGGAGAACGCGTAGGCCGTCGAGCCGGTCGGCGTCGCGCAGACCAGCCCGTCGCACCCCCAGCGGGACAGCGGTCGTCCGTCGATCTCGAGGATCAGGTTGACCATGTGCTCTCGGCTGTCCTTCTCGACCGACACGTCGTTGAGCGCCCAGTCGTGGATGACCTCGCTGCCGTCACGCCAGACCTTCACGTCGAGCGCAAGGCGATCCTCGACGTCGTAGTCGCCGGCGAGGATCGCCGTTGCAGTCGCGTCGAGGGACATCGGGTCGGTTTCGGCGAGAAACCCGACGTGTCCGAGGTTCACCCCCAGCAGGGCGGTGCCGTTCGGCCGGGCGTACTCGGCAGCACGCAGCAGCGTTCCGTCGCCGCCGAACGCCACGACGAGCTCGGCGTCGCCGGCCGCGCGGAGGTCGTCGGGCACGATGGTCACTTCGGCGCAGCCGACATCGGCTGCCTCGGGGGCGAACAACCGGACCTCGATGCCCGCGGCGACGAGCCGGTCGCCCAGCTCTCGTGCCGCGGCGGTCGCGCCGGGCCTGCCGCTGTGCACGACCAGCAGGACTGAGCGGCGGGCGGTCTCACTCATTGCGGCCCGGCGGCGACGGCGGCTGCGATCGCTGCGTCGTCGGGCGACGCGGCACCGGCGCGCAGCCACAGGAAGTACTCCACGTTGCCGGACGGCCCGGGCAGCGGGCTCGCCACAACCCCCTCCATGCCGAGTCCGAGGCGGTCGGCGTACGCCGCGACCTTCGCGACAGTGGCAGCGCGGACCGCAGGGTCACGCACAACGCCGCCCGCGCCGACCACGCCCCGCCCTGCCTCGAACTGCGGCTTCACCATCACCACCAGATCACCGTCCGGCGCCAGGCACCCGCTGAGCGCTTCGAGCACGACCGTCAACGAGATGAACGACAGGTCGGCGACGACGAGGTCGACCGCGCCGCCGATCGCCGTCGGTGTGAGGCTGCGCGCGTTGGTGCGGTCGAGCACTCGAACCCGGGGGTTCGATGCCAGGGACCAGGCGAGCTGGCCGTAGCCGACGTCGACCGCGATCACCTCGCGAGCACCGCGTCGCAGCAGAACCTGGGTGAACCCGCCGGTCGACGCCCCGGCGTCCAGGCAGCGCCGGTCGGTCACCGCGAGCGCCGGCCAGTGGTCGAGCGCGCCGGCGAGCTTGTGGGCGCCGCGCGACACGGAGTCGTCGGTCGGGCCGCTGGAGACCTGGACCGAGGCCGCCGGGTCCACTGCGGTCGCCGGCTTGCTGGCGGGCATCCCGGCAACGCGCACCCGGCCGGCGGTGACCAGGTCTACGGCGTCCTGGCGGGACCGCGCGAGCCCGCGGCGCACCAGCTCGACGTCGAGGCGGTTCTTCGCGGGCATCCGGTCACCGCCCGTCGTCGTCCAGCTCGGCGAGAGCGTCGTGGAGCTGTCGCTGGACGTCGTCGAAGATCTCGACGTGCGCCTCTACCGGCACCTCAGCGAGATCCTGCAACCGCGCCAGGGCAGCGTCGACGGCCGCGACTCCGGTCGGCTCGCCGGGGGCGGGCGCACCGGCGGCACCGGCAGCTGCGGCTGCGGTTTGCGGCTGCTCCGACACGCTGTGACGGTAGCCGACTGCGCCCTCGCGCGGGTGACCGATTAGCGTTTGCGGGTGGCCACGGCTAAGCAGTGCCGCGCTGCGCTCGACCGGCTGGTCGAGTCCGTGGAGGACGTCGATCCCGAGCTGCGCGCGAAGCACATCCCACAACGCACCGTCCTGTGCCTCGTCCGCGACCTTGACGTCGTGTTCACCGCCCGGCTCGACGCAGACGGCGTCCATGACCTCGTCCAGGCCCCCGCCGGCACGCAGGTGGAGTCGAAGGACGTGCGGCTCAGCTTGGACAGCGACGACCTCATCGCCCTCGCGATGGGCCGGGAGGACTTCGTGACCGCCTGGTTGCGCGGCAAGGTGCACGTGTCGGCCTCGGTCCGCGACATGCTCCGGTTGCGCTCGCTGTTCGGACTGTGAGCGGTCCGCCCGGCCGCGGCCGGCGGGTGGCCCGCCCCGTAGCATCGCCGCCATGACCCAGCCGCCGCGTCCCGACGGACTCGTCCTGGCCCCGTTCCGGGCGCTTCGCTACAGCTCGTCCACCACGCTGGCGAGCGTTCTCGCCCCGCCGTACGACGTGATCAGTCCCGCCGAGCAGTCGGAGCTCGAGGCCCGCGACCCAGCGAACGTGGTGCGCCTGACGCTGCCACGCGACGATGCGGGGCCGGACAGCCGCTACGCCGCGGCCGGGCGCCAGCTCGACGCCTGGCGGGCGGACGGGACGCTGGTGGCCGATGACACTGCCGCGGTCTACGTCTACGAGCAGCACGCCCACGGACACACCCAGCGGGGACTGGTCGGGGCCCTCGGCCTGACACCGGCAGAGGACCAGATCGTGCTCCCCCACGAGAACACGATGGCCGGTCCTGTCGCTGACCGCCTCGCCTTGATGGCGGCGACGGCCGCCGACCTCGAGATGATCTTCCTGGTGTACGACGGGGGTGGCGCTGCCAGCCAGGCCGTCGCCGACGCCGATCGCACTTCCCCACTGGTCGAGACCACCACCCCGGACGGCACGCGGCACCGGCTGTGGGCGATCACCGACCCGGCGGCCCTCGACGCGATCGCCGCCGACCTCCACCCGCGGCGCGCGGTCATCGCCGACGGACATCACCGGTACGCGACGTTCCTGCGCTACCAGGCGGACCGTCATGCCGCCGGAGACGGCGACGGGCCGTGGGATCTCGGGCTGGCGTTCCTCGTCGACGGCTCGGCCTTCGGACCAGAGGTCCACGCCATCCACCGTGCGGTCCCGGGGCTGCCACCGTCCAGGGCCGCTGAGCTCGCCGGCGGCGGCTTCACCGCGACCGAGGTGGCCGGCAGCCTTGCTGACGCCGAGCGGGCACTCGCGGAGGCCGGACAGACCGGGCCTGCGTTCGTGGTCACCGACGGGGCGAGCCACTGGCTGCTCACCGAGCCCGACCCGGCGAAGCTGCAGGCCGCCATGCCGCCCGAGCGATCCGACGCCTGGCGGGCGCTGGACGTCGCGATCGCCCACGCGTTTTTGATCCGTGCGCTGTGGCAGCTCGAGGACAACGAGGAGGTCGTCGAGTTCCACCACGACGTACCGGCCGCGGTCGAGGCCGCGAAGGCCAGTGGTGGCACGGCGCTGCTGCTCAACCCGACCCCCGTCGCCGACGTGGCGGCGGTGGCGGCGGCCGGTGATCGGATGCCCCGCAAGTCGACCCTGTTCGTGCCGAAACCGGCGACCGGCCTGCTGATCCGCGCGTTCGCCGACGCCGACTAGCCGCCCTCGTCAGCCGACGCGTTTCGCCCGGGTCACCTCGACCTCCGTCCGGCTCGCCGTCTCCACACCGCGACGCCAGAACCGGCGGCGAAGTGCGCCCTCGACCTCGATCACCTGACCCGGCAGCCATCGCAGTGCCGCCTGTCGAAGCCGCGCGGTGAGCGCCACGCAGTCGATGGCGTCGATCCCGGCGCGTGACGACCCGCTCGGCCGGTCGACGACGATTCGCCAGGAGACGACCTCGTCTCCGCTGGGCAGCGTCCGCTGATCGGCCAGGCTCGACAACCTGCCGGTGAGCCGTACCTCGTTGTGGTGGGCCGCGTTGCTCTTGGCGACGCCGGCAGGATTGGCAACGGCCATTCGGTCCTCCTTCGTTGGAACGAAGGGGCGACCATCGGCGCGGGCTACGACGAGTCCCCGGGCCCGGTGAGCCGCCTGTGGGCGACAGGAGCAGACTGACCAGCTGTGGACGAGTCACGCGTCGAGATCGTCGACCTCGGCAACGGGGTGCACAGCCTGGACACCCTCATGTCCGGATACGAGGGGATCACGGCGGGATATCTCATCGCCAGCGACCGGCCGTGCCTGGTCGAGACCGGTACCGCCCGGTCGGCGCCCGCCGTACGCCGGGCCCTCGATGCACTCGGCATCGGCCCGAACGATCTGGCCACGATCGCCGTGACACACATCCATCTCGACCACGCCGGCGGGGTGGGCGACCTCGCCGAGAGCTACCCGAACGCCGAGATCGTGGTGCACGAGCGTGGAGCCCGGCATCTCGCGGAGCCCGAGCGGCTGATGAGCAGCGCGCGGCGGGTCTTCGGGGAGCTGATGGACACCGTTTTCGGCGAGCTGCGCCCGACCGATGCGGGACGCCTCCGGGCGGTCGGTGACATCGGCGAGATCGACCTCGGCGGCGGCCGGACGCTCACGACGTACTACTCCCCCGGGCACGCGCAGCACCACGTCGGGCTGCTCGACTCGCTCAGCGGCGATCTCTACGTCGGAGACGCCGCCGGCATCTTCATCCCGGAGACCGGGGCGATCCGGCCTTCCACGCCCCCGCCCGACTTCGACCTGGACACTGCGTTGGCGTCGTTGCGGCACTTCGCGGATCTGGAGCCACAGCGCCTGCTCTTCAGCCACTTCGGGCCGGTGTCGCACGTCGGTGATGCGCTGGAAGAGGCCGCAGCGGAGCTGCTGGACTGGGTGGACGGCGTACGGGAGACCCGGGTCAACGCGCTCGACCTCGATCACGCGGTGGCGATGCTGCGAGAGCGGACCGCGCAGCGTTATGGCCGGCTCTACACCGATCCGGAGCTCGACGAGAAGTTCGAGGCGCTGAGCTCCACCGCGGCGAACATCAACGGCATCAACCGCTGGCTGGACCAGCTCGAGGCCGCTGACGGGCAGACCTAGCGGCCCTTCGTCAGCTCCTCGAGACGCTCCTCGGCGTCGGTCTCGCCCTCTTCGTCGATCGCGACGACCGAGCTGAACCATTTCTCGGCCTCGTCGAGGCGGCCGGCGTCGGCGAGCGCGGCAGCGTAGGCGTACCACAGACGCGCGGTCCACGGCGCGACCTCCTGGCGCCGAAGCGCGGGCCCCTGCAGGGCGACGACCGCTGCTTGGAGCTCGCCGCGGTCCCGACGGGCGCCGGATTCGACGATCGCCAGCTCGACGCGCTCGGCGGGTCCGAGGCGTCGCACGTCCGGGTCGCGCAGCAGGGCAAGCGCCCGTTCCGGACGGCCCAGCCCGCGCTCGCAGTCTGCGAGAACCGGCAGGTACGACGGGTCACCCGTCATACGCCGGACCGCCCGCAGCTCGGCCAGCGCGGTCGCGAAGTCGCCGGCCCGATAGGCGGCGACTCCAACGGCCTCCCGAGCCACCGCCAGCCGCGGCGCGAGGGAGCGGGCGTACTTCGCATGCGCGAGGGCCAGCTCCGGGTCTTCGTCGACGACCAGGCCTGCGGCGACCAGGTGGCGAGCGATCTTGTCGGCCAGGCCGTCGCTGAGGCTGCGCAGCCCGGCGCGAACCCCGCGGTCGAGGTCACGGGCCTGGATGGCGTCGTCGAGCGGCGGTTCGGGGGGCCGTGCCGCGCGTTCGTCACGCGGTGGCCGGGAAGCGCGCGCAGCGGGGGCGCGATCCGGGCGCTTCGGCCCGCCGCGCCCGGCGTCTGCTGACCGGGCGTTGCCGCCCTGGCCGGCCGGCCGCGGCCTTCCCGCGGCGCCGGACGGGCGGGACTGTCGGCG
>DASZPL010000130.1:0-3377 GCA_035550315.1 Mycobacteriales bacterium
CTTCGCCGGTGACCAGCGGGCGTACGAGACGGCGTACCGCACGCTGTTCGACCGGCTCGACTGGCTGTCCGACCGGCTCCGAGGGCAGCGCTACCTGGTCGGCGACACGATCACCGAGGCGGACGTGCGGCTGTTCACCACATTGGCGCGGTTCGACGCCGTCTACCACAGCCACTTCAAGTGCAACCGGCAGAAGCTGAGCGAGCTGCCGGTGCTGTGGGCCTACGCCCGCGACCTGTTCCAGACGCCGGGGTTCGGCGACACCATCGACTTCGACCACATCAAGCGGCACTACTACCAGGTGCATCGCGACATCAACCCGACCGGCATCGTCCCGGTGGGCCCGGATCCGTCCGGCTGGCTGACCAGGCACGGCCGGGAAGAGCTCGGCGGGCGGCCGTTCGGTGACGGTACGCCGCCACCGCCGCCACCGGTGCCGGAACGCGTCCCGCTGACGCACAGCGCGCTCGCCGCCTGATCCGCACCAGCGATCGACGGCTTGAGCAAGCCGCGGCGTAGAGAGGATGGGCGGCATGAACGTACTCGACGAATGGGTCACCGCGGTCGCGGCCGAGCTGAAGCTCGGCGCCGGCATCGAGCGCGACGCTGTGCTCGACACCGCGCGTGAAGTGGCGCATCGCGTGGCCCGCCCGGCGGCGCCGTTGACCGCCTACTTGATGGGCTGCGCGGTCGGTGCCGGTGCCGATCCGAGCGCGGTGGCGGAGCAGATCACCCGGTTGGCGCAGAACTGGCCGACTCCGGCTCCTTAGCCCGCCGCGGGTGAAGCTCCGGATCGAGCCGCACGGCCGCACTGATCTTGCCGGCCCGCACCAACATCTCGTGGCGGGTCATCAACTCGGCAACCTCGAGCTGCTCGCTAGCCGGCAGGCCGACGAAGTCGAGCGCCTGCCGGGCCCGGCTCAGCTCCGCCAGGACGTCACCGGCGTGGGCGTTCGTGAAGTCCGCGACCAGGTGTTCACTGAGCTGAGCCCAATCAGAATGGGATGCACAACAACGCGGAATGGTGTGGCTCGGCATCGCAATCTCCCTTCGCGTGCGTCCGTCCAGGCCGGTGAAACGTCGCGAGGGCTGCTCGCTGCTGAGCCGCACTCCCCGTCCGCCTACCCGGGACTTGCGTTGGCTAACGGTCCAATTCCACCCGTAAGGGGCCACACCAGGCGGATCCGGTTCACGCCCGCAGAACCAGTCGCAGCCGTCGCACCAGCAACGGCACCAGGCTGCCTTGAATCAAGACCGAGAATCCGACGACGACCACGACGATGCCGTAGAGCCGCTGCCGGTCCGCAACGTGCGCGGTCAGCAGCAGCGTGCCGAGCAGGATCGGGACCGCGCCCTTGAGGCCGACCAGGGCGACGAACGTCCGCTCCCGCAGGTGCAACCGGCTGCCTACCAGGCAGGCCGCGGCGATTAGCGGCCGGATGACGGCGGCGAGCACGGCCGCGATCACCACACCGGGCAGCCAGACCCGCAGCTCACCCAGCGTGTTGAGGTTGACGGTCAGGCCGAGTACGACGAACGCCACGATCTCGGCGAGGCTCGACAGCGACGCGTGGAACCGCTCGACTTCGCGCTTGAACGGTGCCTCCGCGTCGCCGAGCACGATGCCGGCGAGAAACACCGCGAGGAAGCCGGAGCCGTGCGCGACCCCGGCGATGCCATAAAGCAACAGCGCCGCCGCGAGCGTCCGCAGCGGGTAGAGCCCCTCGTTGGGCAGCGGCAGCCGTCGGATCGCCCACTGCAGCAACCAGCCGCCGGCGGCGCCGACCGCCGCGCCGACCGCAAGCTGCAGCAGGAACGTCCCGACGACTTGGCCGAACGCGCCCGCCGACAGGCCGCCGGCGCTGATCAGGCTCGCCATCAGGGCGATCCCAACCGGGTCGTTGGCGCCCGACTCCCCTTCCAGCAGCGTGCCGCTCGGCCCGCCGATCTCCTTCCCACCGAGTACGGAGAAGACGACGGCCGGATCGGTTGGCGCGATGGCAGTCGCGAGCAGGACCGCGGCGTACCAGGCGAAGCCGAAGCCGAAGTGTCCGAGCACCGCGGCGCCGGCCGTGGTCAGCGCCGTACCGGCGATGCCCAACACGAGGATCAGCGCCGCGCTCGACCGGAACCGCCGCCAGCCGATGTGCAAGCCGCCGTCGAACAAAATGACCGCGAGCGCCACGGTGACGACCCGCTCGACGGTCTGGTGCGGCGGATGCAGGCTGGGGGCGAGCTTCACCACGATCGCCGCGCCGGCCAGGAACAGGAACGGCGCCGGCACCCGCAACCATGCGCTCAGCCGGCTCGATGCGATCGCCACCGAGCCGACGGCGGCGACGATGAGCACGATCAGCGCGAATGCGGTGAAGTCGCCGGTCATCGCTCCCAGCCTGGTTCGGGGCAACGGACAGTTGCTGCCGACCAGACTTCCCGGCGCTCCAGTCGCCAGGCTACAGGGAGCGCCGCAGCCCGAGACAGACGAAGCCGAAGCTGTCGCGATAGCCCTGCAGCCATTCGCGACGATGCTCGGCAGCGGTCGCCAGCACGCTCTCGGCGTCCGGATCCGTCGGGTGTCGCATCGCCCAATCGACGAGCGAGCCGGTCCAGCTCCACTCGTAGTCGTCGAGTTCGAAGCGGGTGCTGATGTGGCCGTACGCCGGCGTCCAGCCTGCGGTCGTCGCTGTCGCGATGAGAGCAGGGAGATCGGCCAGCCGACCGAGCGTCTCCACCGCCATGCTGCTGGGCGGGCGTTCCCAGAAACCGTCGCCGACCAGCGCGCAGCCGCCGGCTGACTCGTCGCCGAGCGGTGCGGCGATCGGATGACCCGCGTGGGCCAGCTGCGACCGGAGGTCTCGATCCATCAGGGCTGGTTGGACGCGGCGGTCGCGACGCCCTCGTACATCGCGCCGTAGGGCTTGGGCTCGCCCTCGCCGTAGTAATTGTCCAGCCGGGTCATCGACAACCCGCCGGCTTCGATGATGCCCGCGATGTCGCGGTTGAGGTTGCAGCCGCTGGCGATCCGCTGCTGCATCCCGTTGAGCCGATCCTGCCAGCGCCGCACCTGCGGATCAGGCGCGCGGCCGTGTTCGACGAAGTGAAAAGTGCCGCCCGGTCGAAGCACCCGACGCGCCTCCGCCACGGCCGCGACCGGGTCCGGGATGGTGCACAGGCTCCAGGTGCAGAGCACGGCGTCGACGCTCGCGTCGTCGAGCGGTAACCGTTGTCCGTCGAGTCCCACCACCTCGACCGGCACGCCGCTCGCGTCGATGCGTTGCTGCGCCAGGCGGACCCCGCCGCCCGACGGCTCGACCGCCAAGAGCCGGGATACGGTCGCCGGCAGGAACGGCAGGTTGTGGCCGGTGCCGAACCCGATC
>DASZPL010000131.1:0-10633 GCA_035550315.1 Mycobacteriales bacterium
ATTCACCGCCGCCGGCGCCCGGCCGCGCGGCCGTCACCGATGTCACGACGGTGTGCCCGCTGGTCACCGGACTGCCGGCGCACACCGCTACGACGGCGACGGTCGCGAACCTCGCCGGTGCGATCTCGCCACCGACGCACCCGACCGGCCGCGTGGTCGCCACGCAGTTGGCCGGGGCGCACAGTCGGTCCACCACGCTGCGGGTGGCGCCGCTGGCGACGGTGCACAGCCGGTCGGGCGCGCTGCAGTCGGTGGCGTTCCACGCCACCGGCGCGCTCGCAGCCACGGTGAGCGCCGACCAGGTGGGGCTGACCGACCGGGGCCGGCATCGCGGCTTGTTCTCCGGCGGATGCGCGGCGCCGGCGACCGACTGGTGGTTCGCCGGCGCCGACGGCCGAGTCGGGTATCGCGACCGACTGGTGCTCGCCAACCCCGCGCCGGTCGCCGCAAGTGTGGCGGTGTCGCTGTGGAGCGCGAAGGGGGTGCTGTCGCCGCCGCATCTCGACGCCGTCCAGGTCGCGCCGCGTTCCGTCGTACAGATCAACCTGGCCGCGGTCGCGCCGGACCAGCCGACGATCACGATCCACGTTCATGCGGCCAGCGGGTCGGTGACCGCGGGCCTGATCGACCAGCGCACCGTGGACCTGCAGTCGAACGGCGGCGACATCGTCCCGGCCACCCAGCCGCCGAGCCGGTCGGCGGTGGTCGCGGGCTATGTCGCCGGCAGCGGTGCGCACCAGCTGGTGATCGGTGATCCGGGCTCGCTCGACGCGACCGCGACGCTGCGGCTGATCACTCCGAGCGGGTCGTTCACCCCGTCGGAGGTCACGCACGTGGTGGTCCGCGCGGGTCACACCCGAGCGGTCGGCTTGACGAAGGCGTTCAACGGCGCCAGCGGCGCGGTGTCGATCACCAGCGATCAGCCGGTGGTCGCCCAGGGTGTCGCGGTGATCAACCCGCCCGGCGGCAAGCTGCGGCCCGACCTCAGCTGGCTCGCCGCGACGCCGTCGCTCGACCGGCCGGCCGCGGTCGCCAACGGCGCCGAGCCGGACGGCGGCACCTGCCGGTTGCTGCTGACCGCGCCGGACGGCACCGCCCGGCTGATGCTGACGACGCCGAGCGGCAAGCATCAGACCATCGAGGTCCCGGCCCGGCGAAGCGTGTCCGTGGACGTCACGTCGTTAGTCGGGCACGGCCCGCGGCCCAACGCGTTCTTGTTGACGCCGCTCGACTCCGCCCCGGTCTACGGCATTCGGCTGCTCTACTTCGCCGGCGCGCATGGCGCGCTGGTCAGCGCCGAGCCGCTGCGGTCGTTGCCGGGCGGCATCTCGTTGCCGGCCGTGCTCGAGGATCCCGACGCCGCGCTGCGCTGACCGTCACTCGTCGTCGAAGCCTGGATCGACGACGCCCGGGTCGAGGCCGAGATGGTTCGCGACCACCTGTACGACGACGTCGTGCAGCAGGTCTTCGAGGTCGGTCAGGTCGCGCGCGCGCAGCTCCAACGGTTTGCGGTAGAGCACGATCTGCGCCCGCGACAACCCGCGAGCCGGGAAGATCTGAGCGAGCAGCACTCCGCCGGACTCGATCGCGCCGTCGAGCGGTCCGGCGGTCGTCAGCTCCGGCGGCACCAGGTCGACCGCGAAGTCGACCTCGGCCAGCTCGTTGCGCCACCGGCGCTCGACGTGTTCGACCGCCTCGGCCGCCAGCCGATCGAACCGGTCCGCCGGGAGGCTCGCCATCGCGGTCCCGCGTGGCGCGAGGCTGCCGCGAGGGCCCCGTCCGTGTCGGTCCCGAGCCACCGGCCAAAGATACGCACGCGCCGCGGTCTGACCCGGGCCCGCGACACGGCGCGCGGTGATGGCCCGCAGCGGTCTCGGGCGGGTACCGTCGCGCCGTGAGCCCGATGCGTCGTTGCTCCCGCACCGCGTGCGGGCGGCCCGCGGTGGCGACGCTGACCTACGTCTACTCGGACTCGACCGCGGTCGTCGGGCCGCTGGCGACGTACGCCGAACCCCACTCGTACGACTTGTGCGACAGCCACGCCGACCGGCTGACCGCGCCGCGCGGTTGGGAGCTCGTGCGCCTCGACATCGAGGCCGCCGGCCTCACCGGCCCCACCGTCGACGACCTGGCGGCGCTGGCCGATGCCGTCCGGGAGGCCGCCCAGCCGGCGACCGTCGCCGCGGCCGTCGGGCCGGGCGACGGCGAGGTCGGCCGGCGCGGTCACCTGCGGGTGTTGCGTCCGCCGCCGGCTTGATGGTCTGACCTGCCCGGCTTGTCCGATTGGCCCGAAAGGCCGCGACGCTCCCGAGTTTCAAGCCGCAGCGGCTGTCGTCCGATCGGGTGGTGTGACTACACCGCAGCCGAAGCCCTCATCCCTCGTCCACGCCGGCGCCCGCACCGGCGCCCGTTGCCCGCACTGTGCCAGCGACCGACTGACCGAGCTGTCGATGACGCTGACCGACGGCACCCTCGCGACGCTGCGGTCCTGCCGCCGGTGCGAGCGGCGCGTCTGGTCCGGGCTGGACGGCCCGCTCTCGCGCGACCAGGTGCTCGCCCACGCCACGAAGCGGTGACGTAGTTTCGGGTCGTGGCCCCAGCCGATCTTGCCGCGATCTTCAAGGCCTATGACGTCCGCGGCGTGGTGCCCGACCAGCTCGACGAGCACATCGCCGAGCGCGTCGGCGCCGCCTTCGTGCGGGTCATGGCGGCCGACCGGATCGTGACCGCCCACGACATGCGCGAGTCCTCACCGGGACTGGCTTCGGCGTTCGCCGCCGGAGCCGCGGCCCAGGGTGCCGACGTCGTCGAAGCCGGACTCGGCTCGACCGACCTGCTCTACTTCGCGGCCGGTCGGCTGGATCTGCCCGGGGCGATGTTCACGGCTAGCCACAACCCGGCGCGCTACAACGGCATCAAGCTGTGCCGCGCGGGCGCCGCCCCGGTGGGACAGGACAGCGGGCTGGCCGACGTCGAGAAGCTGGTCGCCGACGGCGTCCCGGCGTACGACGGCAAACCGGGCACGATCACGCAGCGCAACCTGCTCGCCGAGTACGCGGCGTACCTGAAGGAGATCGTCCCCGGCATCCGCGACATCCGGCCGCTGCGGATCGTGGTCGACGCCGGCAACGGCATGGGCGGCCTCACCGTGCCCGAGGTCTTTGCCGACCTGCCGGTCGAGCTCACGCCGATGTACTTCGAGCTCGACGGGTCGTTCCCGAACCATGAGGCCAACCCGATCGACCCGGCGAACCTGGTCGACCTGCAGGCGCGGGTGCGCGAGACCGGCGCCGACGCCGGCCTGGCCTTCGACGGCGACGCCGACCGGTGCTTCGTCGTCGACGAGCGCGGCGAGGTGGTGTCGCCGTCGACGCTCACCGCGTTGATCGCGGTTCGCGAGCTGGCCAAGGAACCGGGCGCGACCATCATCCACAACCTGATCACGTCGCACGCCGTGCCGGAGATCATCCGGGAGCACGGCGGCGTCCCGGTTCGGACCCGGGTTGGTCACTCCTTTATCAAGGCGCGGATGGCCGAGACCGGGGCGTTGTTCGGCGGCGAGCACTCCGGTCACTTCTACTTCCGGGAGTTCTGGCGGGCCGACTCCGGCATGCTCGCCGCGCTGCACACGCTGGCCGCGCTGGGCGGTCAGGACCAGCCGCTGTCCGCGGTGCTCGCGTCGTACTCGAGGTACGCCGCTTCGGGCGAGGTCAACAGCGAGGTCGCCGACCAGGCGGCGGCGACCGCCGCGGTGCGCGACCGCTACGCCGCGATCGACGGCGTCACGATGGATGAGCTCGACGGCCTGACCGTCGACCTGCCCGACGGCTCATGGTTCAACGTCCGGCCGTCCAACACCGAGCCGCTGCTGCGGCTCAACGTCGAAGCACCCGACGCCGCCGCGATGGAGAAGCTGCGCGACGACGTCCTGGCGATCATCCGCACGTAGCGCCACTAGGGTGTCGACCGTGAACTTGGACCCAGCGCTGCTCGACATCCTCGCCTGCCCGAACTGCCGGGCGGAGCTGCGGGTTGACGATGCGGCCGGCGAGTTGGTGTGCACCGGCTGCGGCTACGCCTACCCGGTGCGCGACGACATCCCGGTGCTGCTGGTCGACGAGGCACGCCGGCCCGAATAGCTCGTGACCGAAGCAGCGCTCGAGCGGCTGGACGACCCGGCCGCCCTCACCGCGGCCGACCCGTCGGAGATGCTCCGGGCGGTGGCCAGCGGCGCCGCGCAGGTGCGCGCGTCGTGGACGGCGGCGCGGGAGGCCAGCCTCGACCCGATCGCGCCTGACGAGCGACCGCGGGCGGTCGTCGTCGCGGGCATGGGCGGGTCCGGCATCTCCGGCGACGTGCTGGCGGCGGTGGCCGGAGCCGGCAGCCCGGTGCCGATCGTGGTGCACCGCGGCTACGGCCTGCCGGGCTGGGTCGGCGCCGCTGACCTGGTGATGGCGGTGTCGTGTTCCGGTACGACGGCGGAAACATTGAGCGGCGCCGCCGAGGCGGCGCGCCGAGGGACCCGGCTGCTGGGAGTGGGCACGGCGGACTCGCCGCTCGACGCGCACTGCCGCAGCACCGGCGGCGGCTTCATCCCGATCGTCAAGCAGCTCTCGCCGCGGTCGTCGCTGTGGGCGCTGGCCACGCCGCTGCTGGTCGTGGCCGCCCGGCTCGGCATCGCCGACATCGGTCCCGACGACGCCGACCTGGAGTCGGCCGCGGCCCGGCTCGAGGCGATCGCCGAGGCCTGCCGGCTGGACCGCGAAAGCTTCGTCAACCCGGCCAAGCAGCTCGCCACCGAGCTGTCCGGCTCGCTGCCGATGTTCTGGGGCGCCGGCCAGGTCGGGCCGGTGGCGGCGCTGCGTGCCGCCTGCCAGCTGGAAGAGAACGCGAAGCTGCCGGCGCTGTCCGGTGCGTTGCCCGAAGCGCACCACAACCAGGTGGTCGCGTTCGACGGCGCGCTCGCCGGCGGCGAGGCCGACTTCTTCCGCGACCGGGTCGACGAGCCGGAGCCGCTGCGGCTGCGGCTGGTCGTGGTGCGCGACGACACCGACGACGTGGCGAGCCACCGCGCGGACGTCTCCGCGACGCTGGCCGAGGACCGCGGCATCGCGGTGTCGACCCTCCGGGCCGAGGGTGACAGCGCCGTCGAACGGCTGGCGTCGCTGGTCGGCGTGATCGACTTCGCCAGCGTCTACCTCGGACTGATGCACGGCATCGACCCGACGCCGATCGCGGCGATCGACGCATTGAAGCGCGCGCTGTAACCACACGCCGTACCCTGTTGAGGCCAACCGGCCGCCGTTTTGCGAGTCTTCGAGGAGTTTCCATGGATCACCGCGTCGCCGATCTCAGCCTGGCCGAGTTCGGCCGCAAGGAGATCACCCTCGCCGAGCACGAGATGCCCGGGCTGATGGCGATGCGCGCCGAGTACGGCGCCGCCCAGCCGCTGGCCGGTGCCCGGATCACCGGCTCGCTGCACATGACGGTGCAGACCGCGGTGCTGATCGAGACCCTGGTCGCGCTCGGCGCGCAGGTGCGGTGGGCGTCGTGCAACATCTTCTCCACCCAGGACCACGCCGCCGCCGCGGTCGTCGTCGGCCCGAACGGCACGCCGGAGCAGCCGGCGGGCGTGCCGGTCTTCGCTTGGAAGGGCGAGAGCCTCGAGGAGTACTGGGACTGCACCGAGCTGGCGCTGACCTGGCCGGACGGCGGGCCGAACATGCTGCTCGACGACGGCGGCGACGCGACGCTGCTGGTGCATAAGGGCGTCGAGTTCGAGAAGGCCGGCGCGGTGCCCGACCCGGCGACCGCCGACACCGAGGAGTTCGCGGTCGTCCTCCGGCTGCTGGGCCGCTCGCTGGCCGCCGACCCGACCAAGTGGACCAATGCCGCCAACGGCATCAAGGGTGTCACCGAGGAGACGACGACCGGCGTGCACCGGCTCTACCAGATGCACGAGCGCGGCGAGCTGCTGTTCCCGGCCATCAACGTCAACGACTCGGTCACCAAGTCGAAGTTCGACAACAAGTACGGCTGCCGGCACTCGCTGATCGACGGCATCAACCGCGCCACCGACGTCCTGATCGGCGGCAAGGTCGCGGTCGTCTGCGGGTACGGCGACGTCGGCAAGGGGTGTGCGGAGTCGCTGCGCGGCCAAGGCGCGCGCGTCGTGATCACCGAGATCGACCCGATCTGCGCGCTGCAGGCGGCGATGGACGGCTTCCAGGTGGCGACGCTGGAGGACTTCGTCGAGACCGCCGACATCTTCGTCACGGCGACCGGCAACTACAACATCATCCGGGCGGCGGACATGAGCCGGATGAAGCAGGGCGCCATCGTCGGCAACATCGGCCACTTCGACAACGAGATCGACATGGCCGGCCTGGCCCAGCTGCCCGGCGTCAGCTGCCGCAACATCAAGCCGCAGGTCGACGAGTGGGTGTTCGCCGACGGCCACTCGATCTTGGTGCTGTCGGAAGGCCGGCTGCTCAACCTCGGTAACGCGACCGGTCACCCGTCGTTCGTGATGAGCAACTCGTTCACCAACCAGACGATCGCGCAGGTCGAGCTGTTCACCAAGACGGCGGACTACGGCGTCGGCGTCCACGTCCTGCCGAAGCACCTCGACGAGAAGGTCGCGCGGCTGCACCTGGACGCGCTGGGGGCGAAGCTGACCAAGCTCACCGACGAGCAGGCCGCCTACATCGGCGTTCCGGTCGACGGCCCGTTCAAGTCCGAGAGCTACCGCTACTAACCAGCAGCGGTGCGACCATGACGGTGTGAACGCCCGCGTGCTGGTCGTCGACGACGACCCAGCGCTCGCCGAGATGCTCGGCATCGTGTTGCGCAACGAGGGCTTCGAGCCGTCGTTCGTCGGCGACGGTGACGAGGCGATCGCCGCGTTCCGAGCCACCCGGCCCGACCTGGTGCTCCTCGACTTGATGCTGCCCGGCACCGACGGCGTCGACGTCTGCCGGGCGATCCGGGCCGAGAGCGGCGTACCGATCGTGATGCTGACCGCCCGCAGCGACACCGTCGACGTCGTGATCGGCCTGGAGTCCGGCGCGGACGACTACATCGTCAAGCCGTTCAAGCCGAAGGAGCTGGTCGCCCGGATGCGGGCGCGGCTCCGCCGCAACGACGACGTCGCCGGCGAGACGCTGCGGATCAGCGACCTCGTGATCGACGTCGCCGGCCATGTGGTGCGCCGGGGCGACGTCCCGATCGCCTTGACGCCGCTGGAGTTCGACCTGCTCACCACGTTGGCACGCAAGCCGCGCCAGGTGTTCACCCGTGACCAGTTGCTCGAGCAGGTGTGGGGATACCGCCACGTCGCCGACACCCGGCTCGTCAACGTCCACGTGCAGCGGCTGCGCGCGAAGGTCGAGCGCGACCCGGAGCGGCCCGAGGTCGTTGTCACGGTGCGCGGCGTCGGCTACAAGGCCGGACCGACGTGACCGCCGTGCGGTGGCTGACCAGTTGGTGGCGGCGGTCGCTGCAGGCGCGGGTTGTCGTCACGACGCTGGTCGTCTCCGCGACCGTCACGGTGCTGATCGGGATCACCGTCCTCGACCAGGTCCGCAGCGGCCTGCTCGACTCCGCCTCCCGCTCGGCGCTCGGCCAGCTCAGCAACGGCACCGCGCAGGCGCAGCGGCAGTTCGCCGCGTTGCCGAGCACGTCGGTGTCCTCGATCGAGCGGACGGCGTACGACGTGGTGAAGTCGCTGTCCGGGCGGTCGGACCAGGATGGCGCCGCGGTGTCGCTGCTGTCCGCGACTCCTGGGCTGCGGGGCTACACCCCCGGGCAGGCGAACGCCGACATCCCTCGACGACTGCGCGACATCGTCTCGAACCAGTCGCGCCAGGCCTGGACCTACACGACGGTCACGCAGAGCAACGGCGATCGCGTCCCCGGCCTGGTTGCTGGCGCGCCGGTGCAGGCCGGCTCGGTCCGCTACGAGCTGTACTACGTCTTCCCGTTGTCGCGTCAGGCCGAGACCCTCAACCTGGTCGAGCGGACGATGCTGTTCGCCGGTCTCGCCCTGGTCGTGCTGCTCGTCGGCATCGCCGCGCTGGTCGCTCGCCAGGTCGTGCGGCCGGTCCGGCAGGCGGCGGTCACCGCTGAGCGGCTCGCTGCCGGGCAGCTGAAGGAACGGATGGCGGTCCACGGCGAGGACGACCTCGCCCGGCTGGCCGCGTCGTTCAACCGGATGGCCGACACGGTGCAGCAACAGATCTCGCAGCTGCGCGAACTGTCCCGGTTGCAGCGGCGATTCGTCGCCGACGTGTCACACGAGCTGCGCACCCCGATCACCACGATCCGGATGGCCGCCGACCTGATGCACGACGCGAGTGCCGACCTGCCGCCGGAGCTGGCTCGCTCGTCGGAGCTGCTGCAGACCCAGCTGGGCCGGTTCGAAGCGCTGCTGTCCGACCTGCTCGAGATCAGCCGCCACGACGCCGGCGCGGCCGTGCTCGAGGTCGAGCCCACCGATCTGCGCCAGCTGGTCGCGGGCGTCGTCGACGCCCGGGTGCCGGTCGCGGCGCGCAACGGTACGACGATCGTCACCGATCTGCCGGATGCGGCGGTGATCGTCGAGGTCGACCCGCGACGGATCGACCGGGTGTTGCGCAACCTGGTCGACAACGCCATCGGGCACGCCAACGGACAGCCGGTCGAGGTGCGGCTGCGGGGCGACGACGGCGGCGTCGCGGTCGCGGTCCGCGACCACGGCGTCGGCCTGCGGCCGGGCGACGCGTCGCTCGTCTTCGGCCGGTTCTGGCGGGCCGATCCGGCGCGCGCGCGGACCCATGGCGGCAGCGGCCTCGGCCTGTCGATCGCGCTCGAGGACACCCGGTTGCACGGCGGCTGGCTGCAGGCGTGGGGCGAGCCGGATCGCGGTTCGGTCTTCCGGCTCACCCTGCCGTGGCGAATCGGCGAGCCGATCACCCGGTCGCCGCTGCCGCTCAACCCCGCCGACGCCGTCGAGCCGGCGCAGCCGGCCGAGCCGGAGCCGTCGCGTGCGGGCTCGTAGCGCCCTCGCCGGCGTCGCGCTGCTCGCCGTGGCCGGCTGCGCCGGCGTCCCGTCGACCGGCGCGGTGCGCATCGGCCGCGCGGTGCAGCCGGCGACCGGAAGTGACGCCGGCGAGGTGATCCGCGTGCTGCCGCCGGCGGTGATCCCTGGCGAGGCGCCGGGCAGCCTGGTGCGGCAGTTCCTGCGGACCATGGTCGACGGCTCGCAGAACTACGGCGCGGCCCGGGTCTACCTCGCGCCCGGCACGTCGTGGAGCCCGGGCGCCGGGACGACGATCTACGACGACACCAAGCTGCAGGTCGACCGCACCGCCCGCGACACGGTGACGGTGACGGCGCCGCGGCTCGGCGTGATCGCTCCCCGCGGCGACTTCCGGCCGGCGACGGGCACGCTCACCCGCACGTTCCACGTGACCAAGCGGAGCCAGCAGTGGAAGATCTCGGGGCTCGCGTCGGGCGTGTTGCTGGCCGACTCGGACGCGCCGCAGGCGTTGCAGTCCGCCGTCGTGTACTACCTCAACCAGGCGATGGGCACCGTCGTACCGGAACAACTGCTGTTGCCGGCGGAGCAGCCGGGGATGGCGACGACTCTGGTGCGGGCGCTGTTGGCCGGGCCGGGCGCGCCGGTGGCGGCGGGAGTCCGCACCGCGGTCCCGCACGGTGCGAGCCTGGTCGGCAACGTCCCGATCGACAGTCACGGCGTGGCCGAGGTCTCGCTGTCCGGCGCCGTGCGGCAGCTGCCGCCGAACCAGCTCCGGCAGCTGTCGGCGCAGCTGGTCTGGACGTTGCGGCAAGTGCCCGGAGTGTCGGCGGTGCGGTTGCTGGATGACGGGACGCCGCTGCCGGTGCCGGGCTACGGCGTCACCCAGCCGGTGCAAGCCTGGGCCGGCTTCGATCCCAACGCGCCGCCGGCGCGGCAAGGACCGCTGTTCGTCCGTGACGGGCGCGCGGCGGCGATGCGCGCACCGTTGCCGCACGCCCTCGACGGCCGGTCGGTGCTCGCACCGGCGGTGAGCGCGGACGGCTCCGTCGTGGCGGCGCTGCGGCCGGGCCACGGCTCGGTCACCCTGCTCGGCGGCCCGGCGGCCGGGCCGCTGCACGACTGGCTCACCGCCCCGCGCATCTCCGCGCTGAGCTTCGCTCCCGGCCGGGTCGGATACGCCGTGGCCGCGACCCGCTCGGGTCGCGAGCGGGTGCTGCGGATCAGTCCGAACGGGACGGTGACGCCGCTGCATCTGCCGCCATCCCTCCGCGACGACGAGGTGCAGGCGGTCGCGGTGTCGCCGGACGGCTCGCGCATCGCCACGGTCGCCGGACCGCCCGGCGCCGGCGAGCTGTTGGTGGGGATGCTGGGCGTGCTGCACGACCGGCCGGCGGTCCGCGGCCTGCGCGTCGTGCTGCCCGCGACCCGCGACGTCGCCGGCGTCGCGTGGGCCCGGGCCACCGAGATCGTCGTGACCGCGGCCGGCTCCGGCCGGCGGGTGCTCGTCGAAACTCCGCCGGACGGCTACCAGCCGCGAACGCTGCCGACCAGCGGGCTGCCGAACCAGCCGCGCCAGGTCGCGGCATCGCCGGGGCAGCCGGTGCTCGCCGGCGC
>DASZPL010000132.1:0-26505 GCA_035550315.1 Mycobacteriales bacterium
CCGTCGTGCCAGGTGCAGGTGTGGCACTCCTCCGACCACTCCCCCATTCGGGTCACGTCCGAGATCGCGGCGTACACCCGCTCGGGGGATGCGGCGATCTCCCGGGAAACTTCGAGCCGCTCAGCCATGCAACGCCTTTCGTCGCGACCGTCTCTCGTCCTGCCGGATCGTACGACGAGAGGCGATACTCCGAACGTGGACGTGCAGCCGACGATTCGATACGCGACCACGGACGACGGCGTGAGCTTGGCGTATCACGTCACCGGGGACGGGCCGATCGACATCATGTGGGCGGCCGCCGGCGCCTACCCCTTCGACCTGTTGTGGGACGAGCCCGGCTTCGTCCACGTCGCGAAGCGGCTGGCGGGGTTCAGTCGGACCATCTGGACCGGCTATCGCGGCTTGGGCGCATCGGGCGGGCGAGTGCTCGACATCTTCAACGAGGGGGTCCTCGACGCCGATCTCATCCGGTCACTCGACGCCGCCGGATGCGACAAGGTCGTGCTGGTCGGCCCGGGCCTCGGCGGCCCGCAGGCAATTCGCCTGGCGGCGCGCCATCCGGATCGCATCAGCGCCCTGGTCCTGATCGACACGTTCGCGCATTACGTGAGGCACGCCGACTACCCGATCGGCTTCACCGAGGAAGTGCTGGACCAGATGGTGGCCCTCGCCGCGGAGACCTGGGCCACCGGCGCACTGCTCCAAGCAATCGCGCCGAGCAAGGCGGGTGATGCGTCGTTCCAGGACCGATGGGCGCGAGTGCTGCGGCTGGGGTCGCCACAAGATCAGGTGGCCGAGTCGCTGCGCCTTTCGTATGCGAGCGACGCGCGGTCACTGCTGGATCAGCTGACGATGCCGACGCTGGTGCTGCATCGCACCGCGGACCAATCCGTGCGGGTCGAGGCCGGGAGGTATCTCAGCGAGCACATCCCGGGGGCGAAGTACGTCGAACTGGCGGGCGAGGACCACCTGTTCTTCCTGGGTGACACCGACGCGCTCGTGGACGAGATCGAGGAGTTCCTGACCGGCACGCACCAGGGTCCGGAAGGCGACGTCGTGATGGCGGCGGTCCTGTTCACCGACATCGTGTCCTCCACCGAGCAGGCCGCCCGCCTGGGTCATCGGCAATGGAGCCGGGTCACCGGCGAGCACGACGCAATGGTCCGCTCGACACTGAGCCGCTATCGCGGGCGGGAGATCAAGACCATCGGCGACGGCTTTCTGGCGACCTTCGACGCGACCAGCCGGGCGGTGCGGGCGGCCGTCGACATCACGCGAGCCGCACAGCAGATCGGCCTCGAGGTGCGAGCCGGCGTCCACACCGGTGAGATCGAAGTCCTGCCGAACGACGTCGCCGGTCTCAACGTGAACATCGCCAAGCGCATTTGCGACCTCGCCGGCCCGAGCCAGGTGTTGGTCTCCGAGTCAGTGCGGGGTCTGATCGTGGACTCCGACATCGCCGTGACAGACCACGGCGTGCATGTCCTCAAGGGCGTTCCCCGCGAGCGGCGGGTGTTCGCGGTCGACGGCTAGGTCAAAGCCGCTTTTCGAATAGTCGCGTCAGGCCGCCGAGCTTGCTGATCCAGCCCTCGAGATGGCTTTCGAACTCATCGGTCGGCAAGTTGTGGTGAAACAGCTCCACCAGTGTCTCGGCGCCGTCCTCGGTCAGCACGATCTCGACGGTGGTCGATCCGGGCGGCAGGCCGTCGCGACCCGGGACACCCCAGGTGAACACAACCCGGTGCGGCGGGTCGACCTCGACGTACTCGCCACGCACCGGCGTCTTCTCGATGTCGACGGCGAACGTCCCGCCCGGTTGCGGGTCAAGGTCGGCCCAGTCGCCGATCCACTCGACGATCAACGCGGGATCGATGAGGTACGGGAAGATCGCTGCCGGCGGCGCGGCGATCCGCACCGACGTGGTCAGGACCGGTGCCGTCGTCACCGCGTGCCGCCACCCTTGGCCGGCTTCTTGGCCTGCTGGTCCTCGACAACCTGCTTCAGCCGCCGCAGCGCCGACGGCCACAGCTCGCTCAACACTTCGCGGACCGGGTCGAGGCCGTGCGGGTCGAGGGCATACAGCCGGCGGACGCCGTCGCGGCGCTCACTGAGCAGCCCCGCTCTGGCCAGGACCTGCAGGTGATGGCTGACCGCCTGCTGCGAGGCGTCGAAATGCGAGGCAATCTCGCCGGCCGGCAGCTCGCCGACCCGCACCAGCCGGAGAATCTCGCGGCGGTGCGGGTCGGCGAGTGCACGGAGCACGGCATCGGCGGGGTCATCCGAGGCACCGGCGGCAGCGGCCTTGGCCGAACTCATGTCGACACGATCTCAGGCGGTGCCCGCAGCGAGCTGCTTTTCGCGCGCCTCGCGCCGGGCGAGGTCGGCCGGTGAACCGTTCGGGTCGCCGACGCCGGTGTCGAGGTAGGCGCGCAGGCTCGGGATGAAGTGGTCCCAGCCGCTCTTGCATTCGCCGTAGCACTCCAGCCGCGGCGTCAGGCCTTCGTGCCGGAAGCGAACCTCGGTGCCGCCATCCGGCAGCGGTGCGAGTTCGAAGTGCTGTGACGTGCCGACCCAGTCGGCCATCATGCAGTCCGTCGTGGTCCAGTGCACGCCGGCCTGCCGGTCAGCCTGGTCCACCCGCATCACGGCCTGCGCAGTTGAGGCGAAGCTGAACGTCAGCTCCCCGCCGGTCGTGCCGTCGCCAGCAGCCGACGTCCACCATGCGCTCAGCCCGTCGACCGTGGTCAACGCATCGAACACCACGTCGGGCGATGCGGTCGTGACGATGCGGGTCTGGTAATCCTCGTAGTTCTCGCTCATCTCAATGCCCTTCTGTGATCGGTCCCACGTTCACAGAAGATTATTTGTACAAGTGATCCTTTGTCAAGTGTCTGTTTGTGAAATGAGCCGATCGGTTCCGTCCGCCAGAGCGGGCACCGACGGGAAGGTCAAGCCCTCCTCAACGAGGATGGCGTCGCCGAGCCGCCGGGCACGGCGGCTGTAAGCGAGCGTAAAGACGAATAGGCCACCGAAGACGCAGCCGCCGAGCGAGCCCGCCGCCACCAAAAACGGCCCGGTCGGCAACACAACGGCCAGAACGACGCGGCCGGCGGCGTCAAAGATCAGTCCAAGGCCCCAGCAGACAGTGATCACGGTGAATACGCCCGGGACGGTGGGGAGGTCCCACATTGCGTCGTACGCAGCTTGCCGCTGCTCGTCCTCGCCTGCGGACAGCGCCTTGCCGACGTAGAACATCACTGGCCGCCTCGCGCGGAGCGACACCAGGCACGCGACACCGAACAGGAAGGTGAAGACCGAATCGCGCACCTTCAGCACGAAAGCATTGCCGCCTAGGGCGACCGACACCAGCACGCCGGCGACGAACCCGAAGAGCACGATCGACGCGATCGGGTCGATCCGGCGGTGCGTCACCCACTGGAACAAGACCCAGATCGCTGCGGGCACGCCCGCAAGCATCAGCGCTTCGGCGTCGCCATTCACGTGATGGCGCACTAGGTAGTACACCGCGATCGGAATGATCGCCCCCGGGATCGCGCTGGGCGCCATCGCACGAACCGATGGCGCTCCCGGCTCCCACGGCGCCTCCGCCATTCGGGCAGCGTAACGCCGAATCCAGGGAAGGATTGGCTGGTGGCGACCAGCGACGAGTTGCGATCGCGGCTAGTCGAGCGACTGGTCGCTGGCGGCACGATCGTTACGGCCAACGTTCGCCGGGCACTCGCGGCGGTGCCCCGCGAGCGGTTCGTGCCGGAGGTCGACCTGACCGAGGCGTATGCCGACGCGCCGGTCGCGTTGAAGCGGGGGCGCACCGGCCGAATGCTGAGCACCGTCTCACAGCCGACGATGGTGGCCACGATGCTCGAGATGCTGCGGGTCGAGGCCGGCCAGCGCGTCCTCGAGATCGGCACCGGCAGCGGCTACAACGCGGCCCTGCTTGCCGAGCTGGTCGGACCAAAAGGATCCGTCGTCTCGGTCGAGGTCGAGGCAGACCTGACCGAACGCGCGAGCGCCGCGTTGGCCGCGACCGGCTATGCCGAGCGGGTGCAGACCCACACCGCCGACGGCGCCGCCGGCTGGTCGGCCGACGCCCCCTATGACCGGATCATCGCAACGGTCGGAGTAGGTGAGATCCCCCGGCCATGGGTCGATCAGCTACGGGTCGGCGGCTGGCTGGTCGCACCGGTCGTCGATGGCAAGGGCCGCGGCACGACGGTCGCTTATCAGCGCCGACCGGACGGCATCCAGCCGCACGAACAGGTGCCGTGCGGGTTCCTGGTGATGCGCTAGGAGATCTGCCAGGTGTCGCCCGAGTGCAGCAGCGCCGCCAGGTCGCCGTCGCCGAGCCGCTCGCGGGCCTCCTCGACCTGGGCACGGCTGGCGTCGTCGTACGCCGGTCGCTGCACGGACCGGAAGATGCCGAGCGGCGTCACGCCGCCGTCGACGTTGCCCAACCGGGACAGCGCGAAGGCGAGCGTCGGCTCGTCGGCGGCGGGATCGTGCACGAGCAGCCCGGCCTCGCCGGCCGTCGCGACGTCCACCACTTCGAGCCGCCCGTCGACACCGACCCGCACGCCCTTGCTGCCATCCGCCCCGAACCGGATCGGCTCGCCGGGCTGCAGCCACACGACGGCCTCGTCGCGGGTCGCGGGGTTCTTCAGTACGTCGAACGCGCCGTCGTTGTAGATGTCGCAGTTCTGCATGATCTCGACGAACGCGGCACCGCGGTGTCGGGCCGCGGCCTCGAGCACCGCCGTCAGATGCTTGCGGTCGGAGTCGAGGGTGCGGGCGACGAACGTGGCCTCGGCACCGAGCGCGACCGAGATCGGGTTCAGCGGCCGGTCGACCGAGCCCATCGGTGTCGACTTCGTCGTCATGCCGACCGGCGACGTCGGTGAGTACTGGCCCTTGGTCAACCCGTAGATCCGGTTGTTGAACAGCAGGATCTTCACGTTGACGTTGCGGCGCAGCGTGTGCAGCAGGTGGTTGGCGCCGATCGAGAGCATGTCGCCGTCGCCGCCGACCACCCACACCGACAGGTCGGGCCGGGTCACCGCGAGACCAGTAGCAAGCGTCGGGGCGCGGCCGTGGATGGAATGAATGCCGTAGGTGTTCATGTAGTACGGCAGCCGCGCCGCGCAGCCGATGCCGGAGATGACCACCAGGTTCTCGCGGTTGAGGCCGAGCGACGGCAGGAAGCCTTGGAGCGCGGCGAGGATCGCGTAGTCACCGCAGCCCGGGCACCAGCGCACCTCCTGGTCGGAGGTGAAGTCCTTCCGGGTCTGCTCGACGGCGGAGCGCGGCACCAGCTCCAGGCCGAGCGCGCGCCTGGGCGGCGGGAGGGGGGTAGCGGGAGGGCTCACTGGTTCGCTCCCTCTTCGAGCAGGCCGCGGATCGCGGCGGCCAGGTCCTCGGCGGGCAGCGGCAGCCCGCGCAGCCGGGTGAACGACGCGACGTCGACCAGGAACTTGCCGCGCAGCAGCAGCGCCAGCTGCCCGAGGTTGACCTCGGGCACCAGGACCCTGCGATAGCGACGCAGCACGTCGCCGGTGTCGGCCGGCAGCGGGTTGAGATGCCGCAGGTGCGCCTGCGCCACTACCCCGCCTGACTCCCGCACCGTGCGAACCGCCGAGCTGATCGCGCCGTACGTCGATCCCCAACCGAGCACCAGCAACTCGGCGTTGCCGGTCGGGTCGTCAACCTCCAACGGCGGGATCGTGGCGGCGATGCCGTCGACCTTCGCCTGGCGCAGCCGCACCATCGTGTCGTGGTTGGTCGGGTCGTAGGAGATGTCGCCGGTGCCGTCGGCCTTCTCGATGCCGCCGATCCGGTGCTCCAGGCCGGGGGTGCCGGGCACCGCCCACGGCCGGGCCAGCGTCGCCGGGTCACGCTGGTACGGATGGAACGCGTCGCCGTCGGCGACCGGCTTCGCGAACTCGACCTGCAGGTCCGGCAGCGACGCCACGTCCGGGATCAGCCAGGGCTCGCTGCCGTTGGCCAGGTAGGCGTCCGAGAGCAGGTAAACCGGAGTCCGGTAGGTGGTCGCGATCCGCACCGCCTCGATCGCGGCGTCGAAGCAGTCGGCCGGCGAGCGCGGCGCCACGATCGGGACCGGCGCCTCGCCGTGGCGACCGAACATCGCCTGCAGCAGGTCGGCCTGCTCGGTCTTGGTCGGCATGCCGGTCGACGGGCCCGCGCGCTGGATGTCGCAGATCACCAGCGGCAGCTCCAGCGTCACCGCCAGGCCGACGGTCTCCGCTTTCAGGTCGACGCCCGGGCCCGACGTGGTGGTGACGCCGATCGCGCCGCCGAACGCGGCGCCCAGCGCCGCGCCGACACCGGCGATCTCGTCTTCGGCCTGGAACGTCACCACGCCGAAGTTCTTGTGCTTGGCCAGCTCGTGCAGCACGTCCGAAGCCGGCGTGATCGGGTAGGAGCCGAGGAACAGCGGCAGCCCGCTGCGCTGCGCCGCCGCGATCAAGCCGTACGCCAGCGCCGTGTTGCCCCGGACGGTGCGGTAGGTGCCGCCGGGCATCGCCGCCGGACGCACGTCGTAGCGGACCGAGAATGCTTCGGTCGTCTCGCCGAAGTTCCAGCCGGCCCGGAACGCCGCAACGTTCGCCGCTACCAGCTCGGGCCGCTTAGCGAACGCCCGCTCCAGGTAGTCGATCGTCGACTGCGTCGGCCGGCTGTAGAGCCACGACACCAGGCCGAGGGCGAACATGTTCTTCGCCCGCTCGCCGTCCTTGCGCCCGACGTCGAACGACTCGACCGCCTTCATCGTGAGCGACGTCAACGGCAGCCCGTGCACGTCGTACGACGACAACGAGCCGTCGGCGAGTGGGTTGTCGTCGTACCCGACGCGCTTGAGGTTGCGGGCGGTGAAGTCGTCGGTGTTGGCGATGATCGTCGCGCCGTGCCGCAGCTGGGCGATGTTCGCCTTCAGCGCCGCCGGGTTCATCGCGATCAGCACATCGGCGTGATCGCCCGGCGTCATGATCGCCCGGTCGCCGAAGTGCAGCTGGAAGGCGCTGACCCCCGGCAGGGTCCCTTGCGGCGCCCGGATCTCGGCCGGGAAGTCCGGCAGCGTCGCCAGGTCGTTGCCCCACTCGGCGGTCTCGCTCGTGAAGCGGTCGCCGGCCAGCTGCATGCCATCGCCGGAGTCGCCGGCGAACCGGATTACGACGTCACTGAGTTGCTCGACGGTCACGCTCATCGATGCGCGCCTCACCCCTCGCTACGTTTCACCCTCTAACGTAACCCGCCGGGGATGCGTTACGGGCGCCGACCCGGTGATCAGGCGGCCGGGAACAGCCCGGCCTTGCTCACCAGCGACGGCACCGGGCGTCCGAGCTGCGTCTCGAGCCAGCCGGCCGCGGCGAGCAGCCGGTCGAGGTCGACGCCGGTGTTGACTCCGGAGCGCTCGAGCATGAAGGCCAGGTCTTCGGTCGCGATGTTGCCGGTCGCTTTCGGGGCGAAGGGGCAGCCGCCGATGCCGCCGAGCGAGGCGTCGAGCGCCGACGCGCCCTCCTCCAGCGCGGCCAGCGCGTTGGCGTAGCCGGTATTGCGGGTGTTGTGGAAGTGCGCCCGCAGCGCGACCTTCGGGCCGATGGTTTGGCGCACCGCGCGCAACCGGGCGCGGACGTCGGCAGGCACCCCTACGCCGATGGTGTCGGCGATCGCGAGCTCGTCGATGCCGGCGGCGGCGCAGCGTTCGGCGACGGCGGTGACCCGGCCGACCGGCACTTCGCCGTCGTACGGGCAGCCGAACGCCACCGACACCGTGACCGAGGTCCGCACGCCGGCCGCGGCGGCCAGCGGCGCGACCTGGTCGACGACGGCGAGGGTGTCGTCGCTGGACATGCCGGAGTTGTGCTGCGCGAAGCCTTCACTGGCCGCGACCACCAGGTTGATCTCTGCGACGTCGGTCGCGGCCGCTCGGTCCCACCCGCGGGCGTTGAGCACCAACCCGATCGGCGCGATGTCGAGCCCTTCGGAGTCGCGGAGCCGGGCGATGCCGGCCAGCACGTCCTCGGCGCCGGCCATCTGCGGGACTCGCTTCGGGTTGACGAACGACGCGACTTCGACGCGTCGCAGCCCGGCGAGCGCGACCTCGCGGGCGAAGGCGACCTTCTGCTCGACCGAGAACGTCACCGCGTCGCTCTGGAGGCCGTCGCGAGGCCCGACCTCGACGATCTGCACGTCTGCTGCGCTCGGCATGTGCCCTCCTTGCCGGACCTCACTCTAGGAGAGGCGGCTCATCCCGGCGGGTCGTCGCGCCAGCCGTAGCGGCCCGCCCGGTCGGCCAACGGCCCGGGATCGACCTCCCACCAGGGGCGATCGGGCGGACTCTCGGTCGCCGCCGCACGTTGCCGCTGCTCTTGCTGGTCGAGCGCCGCGTCGACCAGCCGCGCACGCTCGCCGTCCTCCCGGACCCAGGCGCCGTAGAGGATCGCGATGAACGGCATCGCGACGACTTCGGCGAGCGTGAGCAGCAGCCCGCCGGCGATGATCTGGTCCCACCGGCGGGTCGGCCCCCAGCCGCGGGAGATCGTCCCGTAGTAGCCCGCGGCGACCAGCGTGTTGCTCGTCATTACGGTGATGCCGGGGATCGCGTCCAGCAGGCCGTCGACCGCCGCGACCATCAGCCGGACCGGCTGGGTGCACCAGGCCGGCAGCATCTCGACGCCGAGGATCGGCAGCGCAAACAGGCAGCCGGTCACCAGCAGCTGTAAATGGAGCAGGTGCATCACGACCGGGTGGTGCAACGCGCTGCCGATGTAGCCGGTGAAGAAGACGACGAACTGGGTGGCGACCGCCAGCACCGGCGCGACCACCGGGAAGGTGAGCACGCGCGCGACCGGGTTGCGCATCGCGGCACGCCATCGCGTGGCGGCCGATGGCGGCAGTGCGGCGGTCACCAACGCGATCGGGTCACCGAGGCCGAGGCCGACCGGGGCGATGGTGAGCAGCAGCATGACCTGCACGGCCATCGGCCACAGCAACACCCGGTCGTAGACCGCCAGGCCCGACATGGTGGCCAGGACGATGGGCACCAGCCCGATCACGACGAAGCCGGCCAGTCGCCGCATCGGCCACGGCCGCCCGCGCTTGGCCACCGCGCGCATGCCCCAGAGGTACGCCGCAGCCGCGAGCACGACGAACCCCGTCGACCACGGGTCGAAGGACCAGGTCCGCAGGAACTGGCCGAGGGTCAGCGGCGGCAGCGCCGTCATCGCGGAAGGCCGGATAACGCCGCCACGTCCGGGCAGGCTGGTCGCAGCCGGGCAGGCACACCCCGAGACTAGGAGCGCGATGCGAAGGTTCGGAACGGTCGCCCTGCTCGCCGGCCTGGCGACCGCCTGCACCGCCTCTGGAAGCGCCGCACCGGCCGCGGCTCCGAGCGCCGCGCCGGTGGGCCATCACGCCGCCGCGCCGCAGCACCTGCTCGTGCGCCAGCTGCGCGGCGTCGGTGACGCCCGGCAGGTGATCTCGGTGACCGCGCGCCATTACGGCCGCCAGCACGCCGTCCTGCAGGAGTTCGCCCGGCATGGCCGCGGCTGGCACCGAGTCGCCGGGCCATGGCGCGCCTGGCTCGGCGAGGGCGGGTTCGCGCCGCCCGGGCAGAAGCGGGAAGGCGATGGCCGCACGCCGAGCGGGTCCTACCACTTCACCTTCTTCTTCGGCGTGGCACCCGAACCGCGCGTCCACTTCCCGTGGCGGCATGCCGGTACGAGCGACTACTGGGACGACGACCCGGCAAGCCCGCACTACAACGAGTGGGTCGACACCCGCCACCGCTCGGCCGGCCGCTCCCCCGAACCGCTGCACGTCCGGCCGTCGTACGAGGACGCCGCGGTCATCGGCTACAACCGTGCCCGGGTCCCCGGCCGCGGCAGCGCGATCTTCCTGCACGTGACACATCACAGCCCGACCGCCGGCTGCGTCGCGCTGCCGCGTCACCGACTGCTGCGGCTGCTGCGCTGGCTCCGGCCGGCAGATCATCCGCGGATCATCATGGGACGGCTCGCTACTGTGACGCGGTGACGAGGCAGGGGCTCACCGGACCGCTGACCGGCATCCGGGTGATCGAGATGGCGGGGATCGGACCGGCGCCGTACGCCTGCATGTTGCTGGCCGACCTCGGCGCGGACGTGCTCCGCCTTGAGCGGACCACCGGCACCATCACCGGGCTGATCGGCAAGTACGACGTGCTGGCGCGCGGCCGGCGGTCGGTCGCGATCGACCTCAAGGCGCCCGGCGCCACCGAGCTGGTGCACCAGCTGGTCAAAGCCGCCGACGTCCTGGTCGAGCCGTTCCGGCCCGGCGTGGCCGAGCGGCTCGGCATCGGCCCGGACGAGTGCCTCGAAACCAACCCGCGGCTGGTCTACGCCCGGATGACCGGCTGGGGCCAGGACGGCCCGCTTGCACCCCGCGTCGGCCACGACATCGACTACTCCGGCGTCGCCGGCGCGCTCGGCGCGACCGGCGAACGCGGCCGCAAGCCGGTGCCCGCGCTGAACCTGGTCGCGGACTTCGGCGGCGGCTCGATGTTCTGCGTCATGGGGATCCTGGCCGCGCTGCTGGAACGGGAGCACAGCGGGCTCGGTCAGGTGATCGACGCGGCGATGGTCGACGGCGTCTCGTCGCTGCTCGCAATGGCGCACGGCCAGCGGGCCGCGGGCCTGATGTCCGACGAGCGCGGCAGCAACCTGCTCGACGGCGGCGCGCCGTACTACGACACCTACGAGTGCGCCGACGGCGAGTACGTCGCGGTCGGCGCGCTGGAGCCACAGTTCTTCGCCGAGTTGGTGCGGGTCCTCGCGATCCCCGATGTAGCGCCGCAGACCGATCAGTTGACCTGGCCGCAAATGCGCGAGCAGTTCACCGCTGCCTTCAAGGCGAAGACCCGGGCCGAATGGATCGCGGCGTTCGACGGCGTCGACGCCTGCGTCTCGCCGGTGTGGCGGCTCAGCGAGGTGGCCAGCGACCCACACATGGCAGCCCGCGGCAGCGTGGTGGACGTCGACGGCGTGATGCAGCCGGCGCCCGCCCCCCGGTTCTCCCGCACACCGGCGGCGCTCAGCACGCCCCCGCGGCTGCCCGGCGCCGACACCGTCGAGGCCCTGCGCGACTGGGGCATCGACGACGGCACCGTCGACAAGCTGCTGGCGGCCGGCGCCGTCAGCCAGCGCGACGACTGACTAAGTGCGCCAGAGCAGCAGCAGCGCGCGGTCGTCGCGCCCTTCCGGCGACACGTCGTCGAACAACCGCTTCGCCCCGCCGTCGAAGCCCCGCGGAATCAGCCGTTCGGCGGCGCCGAGCAGCCGGTCGATGCCGAGCGCGAGGTCGCGGCCAGGCGTCTCAACCAACCCATCGGTGTAGAGCAGTAGCGCGTCGTAGGGCCGGAGCTCGCCCTCGGCCACGCCGAAGCGCGCGTCGGGTTCGACCCCCAGTACGACGCCGTCGGGCTCGATCAGCTCCCACCGGCCGCTGCCGCCGGCGTAGTGCACCGCGGGCGGATGGCCGGCGCTGGTCACGCGGTACATGCCGCTGGTCAGGTCGATCGCGACGTGCAGCGCGGTGGCGAACCCGTCGACCCAGCGCTGCCGGCACAGGTAGTCGTTGGCCGCCGCCAGGAACCGTTGCGGCGGCACCGAGCCCAGCAACCCGCCGAGCGCGCCGGACACCAGCAACGCCCGGCTGCCCGCCTCGATCCCCTTGCCGGAGACGTCGACGAGCACGAGCTCGAGCATCTTCTCGTTGTCCGTGCGCGCGGCGACGAAGAAGTCGCCGCCGAAGCTGGCGCCGCCGGCCGACTCCTGCTGGGTCTCGGCGTGCCAGCCCGTCGGCAGCGGCGGCAGCTTCGACTGCAACTGGAGCCGGTCGCGCAGCTCCAGCAGCATCGCCTCGCCGCGCCCGGCGGACAGCCCCAGCCGCTCCCGGTCCACCGACTGCTGCAACGCGATCACCGCGACGATCACCAGCACGACGTACGAGGCCGGCCGGACCGCACCCGGCACCACGCTGGTGGCCTCAACGATCATCGCGACGATCGTCGACGTGAGCTCGGCCACCAGCAGCTCTGGCGGCAGCAGAAAGCCGCCGAACACGACCGGCACCACGAGCGCCAGTACCGGGACCACTACAGCGGAGGCGGCAACGTTGATCAACAGCGCCAGCGCGATGACCGCGAGCAGCACCACGAAGGCGACGCGTTGGCCCTGCGCCGTTTCAGGAGCGCTGACAACGGTGAGCCGCCGCCGTGCCCGGACGAGCGCATCGCCCATCCCCGTTTGCCGGCTCATGGTGAGGCGAGCCTAGCCAGCGCCGGCACGGCTGGCGATCATCAAATTGTGGCGACGTCCTCAGGGCGAGGGGGAAGCACGCCGGTGGTCTCGTAGCCGGTGAGCATCTCGATCCGCCGGACGTGTCGTTCGGCCCCGCTGAACGGGGTGGCCAAGAAGACCTCGGCCAGCCGGATTGCCGTGGCCTCGTCGTACATCCGGGCGCCGAGGCTCAGCACGTTGGCGTCGTTGTGCTCCCGCCCCAGCCGCGCGGTCTCCTCGCTGAACGCCAACGCACACCGCGCGCCGGCCACCTTGTTGGCGGCGATCGCCTCGCCGTTGCCCGAGCCGCCGATCACGATGCCGAAGCTGCCCGGGTCGCCGGCGACCTTGCTGCCGACCAATAGGCAGTACGGCGGGTAGTCGTCGTTGTCGTCGTACGCCGCCGGGCCGCAGTCGACCGCCTCGTGCCCGAGCTCGGCCACCCGGTCGAGCAGCCGCTGCTTTAGCGCGAACCCGGCGTGGTCCGAGCCGACGTAGACCCGCATCCGGCTAGAACTGCATCGACTTCGGCTGCAGGAACTCCTCGATGCCGTAGCGCCCGAGCTCGCGGCCGATGCCGGACCGCTTGTAGCCGCCGAACGGCGCGGCCGGGTTGAACGCGCCACCGTTAATGTCGACCTGACCGGTGCGCATCCGGCGGGCGACGGCAGCCGCCCGGTCCTGGTCGGCCGACCAGACCGCGCCCGCGAGCCCGTAGACCGAGTCGTTCGCGATGGCGACGGCCTCGTCCTCGTCCTCGTAGCGCAGGATCGACAGGACCGGCCCGAAGATCTCCTCCTGCGCGATCGTCATCTTCGGCGTGACGTCGGCGAAGACCGTGGCGGCGACGAAGTGTCCCTTCGGCTGCGGGTTGTCCGCCCCCCCGGCCACCAGCCGGGCGCCTTCTGCGAGGCCCTTCTCGATGTACGACGTCACTCGCTGGCGCTGCGTGCCGGAGACCAGCGGGCCGAGCCGGGTCGCCGCGTCCAGCGGGTCGCCGGTGACGTAGCCCTCGGCGGTCTCGGCCGCGAGCGCGACCGCCTCGTCGTAACGCTGCGCCGGCACCACCATCCGGGTCCACGCGGTGCAGGTCTGGCCGGAGTTGAAGTAGCAGTTGCCGACCCCGACCTTGACCGCCGTCTCGAGGTCGCCGTCGGGCAGGATCACGTTCGCGCTCTTGCCGCCGAGCTCGAGCGCCACCCTTTTGACGGTCGGCGCGGCCAGCTCCGCGACCCGGGTGCCCGCGCGGGTTGACCCGGTGAACGACACCATGTCGACGTCGGGGTGCGCCGCGATCGCCTCGCCGACCGTCGGGCCGTAGCCCGGGACCAGGTTGGCGACGCCGGCCGGCAGCCCGATCTCATGGATCGCGTCGAAGAGCAGGAAACTGCACAGCGGCGCGACCTCGCTCGGCTTGAGGACGACCGTGCAGCCGGCGGCAAGCGCGTACGCCAACTTCGCGGTCACCTGGTGCAACGGGTAATTCCAGGGCGTGATCGCGCCGACCACGCCGACCGGCTCGAGCACCACCCGGGAGTTGCCGATCTGGCGTTCCCACTCGACCTCGCCGACGAGCTGCGCGGCGGTGGTGATGTCCGCCAACGGAAGGCCGGCCTGCACGGTGGTCGCGAGCTTCAGCGGCGCTCCCATCTCGGCCGAGATGGTGTTGGCGATCTGCTGCTGCCGGGCCGCCACGGCGTCGCGCAGCCGCAGCAAGTACTTCGCTCGCTCCTCCGGGCTGGTCGCCGCCCATTCGTCGAACCCGCGCCGAGCCGCCTCCACCGCGCGATCGACGTCGGCGGCGGTGCCGGAGGGCACGCGGCCGACGATCTGCTCGGTGGCGGGGTTCTCGACCTCGATGACGTCGGCACTCGCCGGCGGCACCCACTGCCCATCGACGTAGATGGCCTCGCGGTTCACGATGTCGGGCATCTCGCACCTCCGTGGTCAGGCTATGCCCTCGCCGAGCCGCGGGTTCAGTCGAAACTGGGCCGGCGGTCGCGACCCCGCTTGAGCTCGTAAAAGCCGTCGGTGCCGGTCACGAGCCGGACGCCATCCCACAGCACACCGGCGGCCTCACCCCGCGGGATCGGCGTCACGACCGGGCCGAAGAAGGCCGACCCTTCGACGTGGATCACGGGGGTGCCGACGTCGTTGCCGACCGGCTCCATCCCGGCGGCGTGCGAGGCGCGGATCGCTTCGTCGTACGACGGATCGTCCATCGCCTCGATCAACTCCGCCGGCAGCCCCGCCTCGGCCAGCGCGTCCGCGACCGTCGACGGCTCGCGCGGCGCCTGGTCACGGTGCAGCCGATTGCCGAGCGCGGTGTAGAGCGGCAGCAGGACCGACGAGCCGGCCTGCTGCTCGGCGGCGGCCAGCACCCGGACCGGCCCCCATGCCTGGGCGAGGAACTTGCGGTAGTCCTCGGACAGCCCGTCGCGGGACTCGTTGAGCACCGCCAGGCTCATCACGTGCCATCGGGTGGTCACGTCGCGAACCTGCTCGACCTCGAGCATCCAGCGCGAGGTGATCCAGGCCCATGGGCAGGCGGGGTCGAACCAGAAGTCGGCAAAAGTTGTCATTACAACTAACCGTACTCCGAGCGAACTGGCTGCCGTCGGTCCCGCAAACCCAGCCGACGGCGGTTGCGCGGCAGTGGTAGACACGGCGACATGGCGGCCGAAAACCTGACCCGTGACGAAGCCAGTGCGCGCGCTGCGTTGCTCGACGTCGCGTCGTACGACGTCGAGCTCGACCTGCGCAGCGCTCCGACCGACTCCGCCACGTTCCGCTCCACCTCGACTGTCACCTTCGGTTGTCGCGAGCCGGGCGGCACCACGCACATCGACATCACGGCGGACCGGATCGTCGAGGCGACGCTGAACGGCGAACCGATCGACCTGGCCGGCTTCACCGGTCGCCGGCTGCCGTTGCCGCCGCTGGCCGCGTCGAACGTGTTGCGGGTGGTCGCCGACTGCGTGTTCTCACGCACCGGCGAGGGCCTGCACCGGTTCCGCGACCCGGTGGACGACGCGACGTATCTGTACTCGCAGTTCGAGACGTTCGACGCGCATCGGATGTACGCCTGCTTCGACCAGCCCGACCTCAAGGCGACGTTCGCGTTCACCGTCGACGCGCCCGCCGACTGGCGGGTGTTGTCGACCATGCCGGTGACGCAGGACGGCGAGCGCTACACGTTCGAGCCGACCTCGATGCAGTCGACGTACATCACGTCGCTGGTGGCCGGGCCGTACGCCGGGGTCGAGGACACCCACGACGGGATCCCGCTCGGGGTCTACTGCCGGGCGTCGCTGCTGCCGCACCTGGAGGCCGACGACATCCTGACGATCACGAAGCAGGGTTTCGACGCCTACCACGGGCTGTTTGGCGTCCGCTACCCGTGGCCGAAGTACGACCAGGTCTTCGTGCCAGAGTTCAACATGGGCGCGATGGAGAACGCCGGCTGCGTGACCTTCACCGAAAGCCTGATCTTCCGGTCGCGCACCACGCGCGCGTCGTACGAGCGCCGCGCGACGGTGATCCTGCACGAGATGGCGCACATGTGGTTCGGCGACTTGGTGACCATGTCGTGGTGGGACGACCTGTGGCTGAACGAGTCGTTCGCCGAGTACGTCTCGACCCAGGTGCAGGCGGAGGCGACCCGGTTCAGCGATGTCTGGACGACCTTCGCCACCAGCGAGAAGTCCTGGGCCTACCGGCAAGACCAGTTGCCGACGACGCATCCGATCGCTGCCGACATCCCGGACATCGAAGCGGTGTCGACGAACTTCGACGGCATCACCTACGCCAAAGGCGCGTCGGTGCTCAAGCAGCTGGTTCACTGGGTCGGGCGAGACGCGTTCTTCGGCGCGACCCGCGACTACTTCGACCGGCACGCCTACGCCAACACCACGCTGCAGCACTTCCTCGACGCGCTCAGCGCGGCCAGCGGCCGGGACATGTCGGCCTGGTCGAAGGAGTGGTTGGAGTCGGCCGGGGTCAACACACTGCGCCCACGCATCGAGATCGACGACGCGGGCAGCTTCCGCAGCTTCGTCATCAAGCAGGAAGCGATCGCAGACCAGCCGACGCTGCGGTCGCACCGGCTGCGGATCGGGCTCTACGACCGCGAGGGTGACGAGCTCGTCCGCCGCCAGCAGGTCGAGCTCGACATCGCCGGTGAGGCCACCGAGGTGCCGAGCCTCGTCGGCGTCCAACAGCCGGATCTCGTCCTGCTCAACGACGACGACCTCACCTACGCGAAGATCCGGCTCGACGACCGGTCGTGGCGCACCCTGGTCACGTCGATCGGCCTGCTGCGCGACCCGCTGGCGCGGGCGCTGTGCTGGAGCGCCGCCTGGGACATGACCCGCGACGCCGAGGTCGCCACCGGCGAGTACGTCGACCTGGTCCTGGTCGGCATCGCCGGCGAAACCGAGGTCAGCACGGTGCAGGACCTGCTGATGCGGGTGCGTGTGGCCGTCGACCAGTACGGCGACCCGGCGCAAGCCTCGGCCCGGCGCGAGCGGATCTCGGCGCGCGCCTTCGAGCTGCTGGACCACGCCGAGCCCGGCAGCGACCTGCAGCTCGCGTTCGGGCGCAGCGCGGCCGCGAACGCCACCACGCCGGCGCAGCTGGACCGGGTGGCGGCGCTGTTGTCCGGCGAGGAGACGATCGAGGGCCTCACGGTCGACACCGAGCTACGGTGGTCGCTGCTCTACCGGCTGGTGATCGCCGGCCGCGCCGACGAAGCCGAGATCGCCGCCGAGCAGGCGAGAGACGACACCGCCGAGGGTCGTCGGCACGCCCGCCGGCTGCGCTGCGCTCGCCCCACCGCCGAGGCGAAGGCGGCGGCGTGGCACGACCTGGTTGAGACCGACGCGCTGCCGAACACCGACCTGCGGGTCTCGATCGACGGGTTCGTGCAGTTCGAGCAGGCGGAGCTGCTGGCGGCGTACGTCGATCGGTACTTCGCCGCGGTCGGCGAGCTCTACCGGAGCCGCACCGCCGAGATGGCGCAGGAGCTGATCGAAGGGCTCTACCCGATCACGGCGATCTCGCAAGCGGTGGTGGACCGCACCGACGCCTACCTCCGCGACGAGCAACCCGGGCCCGCGCTGCGCCGGATGCTGGTCGAAGGGCGCGACGGCATGGCCCGCGCCCTCCGCGCCCGCGAGCGCGACCGGGTGGGGCGGTGATGGTTCCGTCCCGCTAACGGACGAGCACAGTCGTCCTAAACGCGGGCCGGAATCATCACCGCCCCGCTGGATAAGTGTGGGCGTCATTGATGTCGCGGGCCACTACCGTCGCTAGGCGGTTGACGAGGTCGGGGCGGAGCAGGACCACGCCTAGTTCGCGGTCGTGAAGCAGCGAGGCGTCGGCGATGTTCTCGGAGCCGACGAAGCCGCGGGCGCGCTGCGTGCCGGCGTCGACGACCAGCAGTTTGGCGTGCAGGTACAGCGGGTTCTCGCCGTACATCACCGCGACGTCGGCACCGGCGGCGGCAAGCCGGCGCAGGTTCGCGGCCCACCGCGGCTGGTAGGTCATCGCCAGCTGGACCCGGACGCCGCGGCCCGCGGCGTCGAGCAACGCGTCGACGACGGGCTCGCTGCTCAGCTCCTCGGACTCGACGGCAATGGATGTCCGGGCCGACTCGATCAGCCGGACGAAGTCGGCTTGGGACTGGCCCGGGCTCCACACCAGGTCGTCGGCCGCCGGAGTGCCGGCCGGGCGGCCGGCGAAGTCGGCGTCGAAGACCGCCTCGACCGCAGCCGCGTCTCGGGGGTCGCGGTCGACGACGACGGCGTCACGAGTGGTCGCGTAGTAACGGCTCGTCAGGTTGAGCGACATGATCACCGTGGTGGTCCGGTCGATCACGAACGCTTTCTCGTGGGTCGCGAAGAAGTCCGGCGACGACCAGCGCACGTCGACGCCGCGACCGCGCAAGTAGGCGAACGCCGCCGCGTTGTGGGTGCGCTCCAGCCGGCCGTCGAGAATCACCCGGACCTGCACTCCCCGGGCCGCGTCGTCGGCGAGGGTCGCTTCGGCGGTCGGGTCGTCGAGCTCGTAGATCGTCAGGTCCAGCTGGTGGCGCGGGGAGCGCAGCAGCGCCTCGACCTCACCGATGCCGTCGTCCGGCTCGACCAGCAGGGTGTCGCCGGCCGCCGCCGCCGGCTCCGCGGCCGGCAGGGACGCGACCCCGAGGTCGGTGGTGCGGCCGGCGAGATGCCACGACAGCAGGGCGGCGACGAGCAGGCCGGCCGCGAGCAGGCGCACGCGCATTCGGCCACGGTGGCGTGGCTAGCGAAGGATCGGCCCTGCGGGAAGCCGTCTGTGGACGGCGGTGCAGCTATTCGGCCTCGGGGACGAGCCGGTCTTCCGCAGGCGGGGCGTCGTCGTCCTCGCCCGGCACGTCTGCGCCCGCCGGGCCTCCCGGGCCGTCCTCGTCGCCGACGAACAGGTAGCGCGCGACGGCGTAGGCGACCGCCAGGAACGGCACCGCCAGGATGGCGCCGTAGATTCCCTCGAGCAGGGTGCCGCCGGCGATCGCGACGGCGACGGCGAGCGGGTGCAACCGGACGTAGCGGCCGACCAGGAACGGTTGCAGCACGTGCGCTTCGATCTGGTTGTCGACCAGCAGCACGGCGACCAGGATGATCGCGAACACCCAACCCTGCGTGACCAGCGTGATCGCGACGGCGAGGCCGCCGAACAGGATCGAGCCGACGATCGGCAGGAAGCTGCCGAAGAACACCAAGACGGCGAGCGGCGTCGCAAGCGGCACGCCGAGGATCGCCAGCGTCACGCCGGCGACGACGCCGTGGAACAGCGCGATGATGAACGTGCCGCGGACGAAGCCGGCCAGCCGCGCCCACGCGTGCTCGCCGGCGCGGTGCACCCGGTGATGCGCGGTCTGCGGGAACAGCCCCTTCAGCCAGTTCCAGATGTTCTCGCCGTCGTACAGCAGGAAGAACGTCATGAAGAACCACAGCACGAGGGCGGCGAGGCCCTCACCGACCGTGCGGATGCCGCTGAGCGTGCCCGAGGCGATCGACGACTTGTGCTGATTGAGGTACGTCGTGATCGTCTTCTCGATGCTCGACGTCGACGACGACTTGATGTGCAGATCGACGGTGAGGAAGTGCTGGAACTTCGTGACCGTCGCGCTGACCTGGTCGACCAGGTCGGAGTACTGCGACACCGCGCGGTCGATGACGAAGACCGCGATGCCGCCGAACACCACCAGCGCGAGCAACACGGTCAGCCAGGTAGCGAGGGCGCGCGGCACGCCCTTGCGGCGCAGGAAGACCACGACCGGCCATGCCAGCGACGTCGCGAACAGGGCGCCGAAGAACGGCAGCACCAGGAAGTAGAGCCGGTCGAGCAGCTCGACCACGAGAAAGCCGCCGAGCGCGAGGATCAGCAGCCGCCAGGTCCAGCCGGCGAGATCGCGCAGCAGCGGCGGGACCGGTAGCGGCGAGCCGGTGGCGGCGGCCTGGTCGTCGCTCATTAAGCGTCAACCCTGCCACCGCAGCAGGCGCGAAAGCGGTACTGCTATCGCGACACGCTGAGCCGTCTCCCGGCGGCTTCGGAGAGCATCCGCACGCCGGTGACGATGCCGCCGACGATGTCGCCGCCGGCGAACGACGTCGTCATCGACAGCGCCGCGAGGGCGCAGGCGCGGTCGGTGAGGCGACGCGCCGACTCCTCGCCGGTGACGATCTCGAGCTGCCGGTCACCGGGCGAGATGACCAGCAGCACGCCAACCTTGGCCAGCGGACCGAGCGCGGCGTGCAGCTTTTCCGCCGCGCTGCGGATCTCGCCGTGGACCCCGCCGATATAGACCGAGAAGTGCAGGCCGGTCTCGCTGCTGGCCGTGGTTGCGGCCCGGGCGATGTCGCGGATGCCTTCGTTGGTGAACGGCTCACCATTCGGCACTGGCGCCGCCCTTCGCGGTCGTCGATGCCTGGACCTCCGCGACGGCTTGGGTCGGGTCGTCCGGCCCCGAGAACCACACCGGGTCGTAGTCCCACGGCGCGCCCGGCCGGTAGCGCGGTCTGGACAGCGCCGACGGCAGCAGCGCCAACCCGCCGATCACCAGGAACGCGCCGATCGGGATCACGACGTAGTAGAGGATCGTCAGCCCGACCCCGAGCGAGGGTCCGGGCACCTCACCGTCGTCGGACTTCAACGCGAGCGCGGGCGCCGCCGTGGCCATCACCGAGACCGCAAGCGTGATGCCGACCGTTGCGAGCCGAGCCAGCCGTCGTCTCCTCACAGCCCGTGAACTTATCGAATCGATCTCGGGTCACGACCAGCAGGCCGGTCGGCGATCCGCCCAGGGCGCCGCTTGCTCCAGTTGCGCGGCCAGCCGCAGCAGCGTGGTCTCGTCGGCGGGCCGCCCCACCAGCTGGATCCCGATCGGCAGGCCGGCCTCGGTCCAGTGCAGCGGCAGCGAGATGGCCGGCTGGCCGGACATGTTGTACGGCGAGGTGAACGGCGTGAACCGCTTCTGCGCCTCGAAGTCCGCCGCGGGGTCGGCGTCGTTTCGCAGCGCGCCGACCGGCGCCGGCGGCTGCGCCAGGGTCGGCGTCAGCACGGCGTCGAACTCCTGGCTCGCCGCGATCTCGGTGCGGGCCGCCAGCCGCAGCCGCGCGAGCGCCCGGTGGTAGTCGATGCCGGCCACGGTTCGCGCCCGGTCCCGCAGCCAGCGGGTCAGCGGTCGGATCGCTGGCTCTGCCGTGTCGGGGAGGTCGATCGACAGCGCCTCCATCGACCAGACGGTCTCGAAGGCCGGCACCAGGTCCACGCCGAACGTCGGCGTGTGGTCGATCACCTCGTGGCCGAGGTCGGCCAGCAGCTCGCTGGCCGCGTCGTACGCCGCCAGGCAGTCGGGGTGGACGGTGGTGTCCGCGATCACCGGCGTCGCGAACCGGCCGATCCGTAGCCGCGCCGGCTCGTCGTCGCACGCCTGCAGGTAGGAGGTCGCGGGCGGCGGCGCCCAGATCCAGTCGCTGGGGGCAGGCCCGGCCATGGCGTCGAGCAGGGCCGCGGCATCCCGGACGGTGCGGGCCAGCGGCCCGTTCACCGCCAGCCCGGTCACCTGCGGGCTGAGCGGCGCGCCGGACACCCGGCCGCGCGACGGCTTGACGCCAACCAGCCCGCAGACGCTTGCCGGGATCCGGATCGATCCGCCGCCGTCGCTGCCCTGTGCGGCGGGCAGCAGGCCGGCGGCGACCGCCGCCGCGGCGCCGCCGCTCGAGCCGCCGGCCGAGCGGGTCAGATCCCACGGCGTCCGGGCCGGCGGCGCGATGTCGGGTTCGGTGTAGCAGGGCAGGCCGAACTCCGGCGTGTTCGTCTTGCCGACCACGACCACGCCCGCGGCCAGCAGCTGGCTGACGACGAAGTCGTCGATGCCGAGGTCGACCGGCGGCAGCGCATCGGTGCCGAACCGGGTCGGGACGCCGGCCAACAGGTTGAGGTCTTTGATCCCGAAGGGGACGCCGTGCAACGACGGCAGGCCGTCCGGGTCCTGCAAGACCGCCGCCTCGGCGCGTTGTGCGGCGGCCAGCGCGCGGTCGGCCATGACGGTGACGAAGCCGCCGACCTGCTGGTCGAGCCGGTCGATCCGGTCGAGGTAGTGACGCACCAGCTCGACCGGCGAGACCTGCCGGGCGCGGACCGCCGCCGCCTGCTCCAGCAGCGTGAGGTCGTGGAGTGAGGTCACCGGACTCCCGCGCCGGGTCGCCGCGACCGGCTCAGGCGTCGCCGGAGCCGGCTTGCATCGGCTGGATGTGGGTGCGGCCGCCCTTCGTGCAGATCGTCTGCCGGTCGGCGATCACCAGCGACTGGCGCTGGTTCGGCGGATAGACCCGCAACTGGGTCGCGACGGTCTGGCCGCACCCCGAGGCGCCGAACACCCCCGGGTCGGGCTCGCGCAGCAGCGCGTGAGCGCTGCCGCCGACCGCGAGCGTCACGGCTTGCAGCTTGCCCGGGTCGCGCACCGCCGGCTTGCCGACCTGGTTGCCGTTGTCGTCGACGAACGACACGCCGGGATAGCCCTGCAACGTGCAGGCCGCGGCGCCGCGGTTGGTGAGCACGACCACCTGGTACGTCGAGCCGGCCGCGCCTTGCGCGATGCCGAGGTGCAGCTCGAGGTGCTGGCTGGCGCACGGCGCCGCGACGGCGGCGTGGCTCTTGGACGGTGTCGGCGTCGGCGACGCGGTGACGGTCGGCGAGTTCGACGGCGTCGCCGGCGTGGTCGGGATCGGGGGCGGCGTCGACGATTCGGACGACGTCCCCGACGACGAGCCTCCGCTGCAGCCGGCGAGTCCGGCTGCGACGGCGGCGACAGCGACAGCGATCAACGGCCGGCGAACCATGCATCGAGCCTAAGGGTGGCGCCGTCGACTACGCGGTAGCCGACTCCGCTACTTCGAACGCGGGGTCGGCGAGGTAGGCGCGCCACTGCGGGTGCATCCAACCGGTGCCGAGCACGCGCCACGCGATGCCGCTCGGCGCGGTCGGCTGGCGTGGCATCCGCCAGCCGAGCTCGCCGATCACGCGGTCGGCCTTGGCGTGGTTGCAGCGCCGGCAGCACGAGACCACGTTGTCCCAGGTGTGCGTGCCGCCGCGGCTGCGCGGCAGCACGTGGTCGATGCTGGTCGCCGGCGCCCGGCAGTAGACGCAGCGCCCGCCGTCGCGGGCGAACACCGCCCGCCTGGTCAGCGGCACCGACGCCTGGTAGGGCACCCGCACGAATCGGGTCAGCCGCACGACGACCGGCACCCGCACGCTGGTGCGCGCGCTGTGGAACTCCTCGCTGCTCGACTCGACCGCGACGGCCTTGCCGGTCAGGGTCAGTACGACGGCGCGGCGGGCCGTGACGACGCACAGCGGTTCGTACGTCGCGTTGAGTACCAGCGCGCCGGCCATGCCACCTCCTGCCCGTTGATCCTCTCATTGCAACGCGCCGCGGTCTGCTCAACGACTCCGACCGGGGCGAGAATGGACGGGTGCCACCCGAACCGATCCGCATCGAGAGCGTCGGCGAGGCCGCGACGTTCTACGAGTCGGTCGGCGGCCACGACACCTTCGAGGCGCTGGTCAGCGGCTTCTACGCCCGGGTGCCGCACGACCCGGTGCTGGCGCCGCTGTACCCCGACCATGACTGGGCCGGCGCGGCGCAACGGCTGCTGATGTTCCTGGAGCAGTACTGGGGCGGCCCGCGCACCTACTCCGAGCGGCGCGGCCACCCGCGGCTGCGGCAGCGGCACGTCCGGTTTCGGATCGACCAGGCCGCGCGCGATGCGTGGCTGGCGAACATGCGGGCGGCGCTCGACGACGTCGAACTGGAGCCGGACGCCGACGAGACGTTGTGGCGCTACCTGACGACCGCGGCGGGGATGCTGGTCAACGCCGAGTAGGCCGGATCCGGCCGACGCCTACTTCACCATCAGCCGCAGATGCAGCCGATGAAGAGCAAGCGGCAACGGGCTGAAGTAGAGCGGGCACTTGCCGCTCACCTGCTGTCCGCCGGTGAGGATGCCGACGGCGTGGATCCGCCCGTGGTGCTTCGTGTAGACCGGCGCCCCGGAGTCGCCTGGCTCCGCCGGGCAGTGCTTGCGGGTGGCGGTCCATTCGTGATGGATCCGCCGGATGTGGTGATGGAACGGGAACCCGATGGTCCGCGATCCGTGCACCACGCGGAAGCCGCAGTGCTCGCCCGAGGCCGCGCCGGAGTAGCAGACCCGCATGTGGTTGTGCGGGCGCGCCCGCCCGACGACGGCCCGCGCGTGCTTGGTCGCGACTCCGCCGACGAACACCCGCGCCACCGCGCGCCGGTTCGCCAGCACCTTGATGAAACCGCTGTCGCCACGCTTGCCGAACACCGTCGCGTGCGCTCCGACGGTGCCCAACGACTCCCCGACGTACGTCGTGCCGCTGCGGCCGCCGCGGGTCTGGTGGACGACGTACGGCGCGGAGCCCGCCAGGTTGCGGGCGCAGTGGCCGGCGGTCAGCAGGCCGACTCGTCCGGTTGTGGCCGACCGCACCGCAAACCCCATCGTGCACAGGTCGCCGGTGCGGGAGGCGCGATGCTGGGCGCGGATGAAGTAGTTGCCGCCCGCGGCGCCGATGCCGCTGAACTCGCTCTGCCGCCCGAGCCGGGTCGAGCTCGCGGCGCCGCTGCCGGCGGTCCATGCCGGCACCATGACGGCGACGAGGGCGACGACCGTGGCCAGTCGGCGAATCATGACGACATCCTTGCCTGTCCAATCGCGAAGGTTCGGCGGAAGGGGAACACCGTGCCGTAGGGCTGCGGCGGGTAGGCCTCGCGCAACTTACCCGCACATTGCCGCAGGAATCGCTCGGCGGCGTCCGGGTCGTCGGCGAGCGCGGTGAGCACCGGTCGCAGCGCGGTGCCCTTGATCCACTCGAGCACGGGGTCGTCGCCGTGCAGGATGTGCAGGTACGTCGTGGTCCAGACGTCGGCGTCCAGACCGGCCTCAGCCAACGTCGTGAGGTATTCCTCGGGCGTGGCCACGGCGGCGCCGCGGTCGGCCGCGGCGCCCAACCGGTCGTGCCACTCGGCCGACAGCCGCAGGTCGCGGACGGTGACGTGCGACGGGGCGGCGAAGTTGTCGGGGACCTGGAAGGCGAGCTCGCCCCCGGGCACCAGCCATGACGCGATGTCGCTCAGCATCGTCAGGTGGTCGGGCACCCACTGCAGCAGCGCGTTCGCGACGACGACATCGACCGAGCCGTCGGGCCGGAACTCGCGCACGTCCGCGCAGTGGAACTCGACGCTGCCGCCCTCGTCACCGGCAGGGTGGGCATAAGTGGCCGCGGCCTCGATCATCTCGGCGGAGTTGTCGACGCCGATGATGCGCGCGGCCGGCCAGCGCTGCGCCAATGTCGCGGTCAGCGTGCCGGGACCGCAGCCCAGGTCGACGACGACCGCCGGTGCGGACGCGCGCACCCGGCCCAGCAGCTCGACGAACGGCCGGGACCGCTCGTCGGCGTAGCGCAGGTACTGTGCCGGGTCCCAGCGCGCCGCGGACTCAGTCACGGGCGAGCCGGCGATGCGTCACCCGGTGCGGCCGGGCGGCCTCCTCCCCCAGCCGGTCAATCTTGTTGCGCTCGTAGTCGCTGAAGCCGCCCTCGAACCAGTACCACGCGCCCGGGTTCTCGTCCGTGCCCTCCCACGCGAGGATGTGGGTCGCGACCTTGTCGAGGAACCAGCGGTCGTGCGAGGTGACCACGGCGCAGCCGGGGAACTCCTCGAGCGCATCCTCGAGTGATCGCAGCGTCTCGACGTCGAGGTCGTTGGTGGGCTCGTCGAGCAGCAGCACGTTGCCGCCGGCCTTCAGCGTCAGCGCAAGGTTCAGCCGGTTGCGCTCGCCGCCCGACATCAGCCCGGTCGGCTTCTGCTGATCGGGTCCCTTGAACCCGAACGACGCGACGTAAGCACGGCTGTTGATCTCGGTCTTGCCCACCACGATGTGGTCGAGGCCGTCGGAGACGACCTCCCACATCGTCTTCTTCGGGTCGAGGCCCATCCGGCCCTGGTCGACGTAGGAGATCTTCACGGTCTCGCCAATGCGCAGCTCGCCACTGTCGGGCGTTTCCTCGCCGACGATCATCCGGAACAACGTGGTCTTGCCGACGCCATTCGGGCCGATCACGCCGACGATGCCGCCCGGCGGCAGCGAGAACGAGACGTCGTCCAGCAGCACCCGGTCGCCGTAACCCTTGGTGAGCCCGACGGCTTCGATCACCAGCGAGCCGAGCCGTGGACCAGCGGGGATTTGGATCGCGTCGGTGTCGAGCGGCCGGTGCCGGTCGGCCTCGGCGACCAGCTCGTCAAACCGGGCGAGCCGGGCCTTGCTCTTCGCCTGCCGCGCCTTCGGGTTGGAGCGCACCCATTCCAGCTCGCGCTCGATCTCGCGCTTGCGCTTCGCGTCCTTCTGGCCCTCGACCTTCAACCGCGCGGCCTTGGTGTCGAGGTACGTCGTGTAGTTGCCTTCGTACGGATAGGCCCGGCCGCGGTCGAGCTCGAGGATCCACTCGGCGACGTTGTCGAGGAAGTAGCGGTCGTGGGTGACGGCGAGCACGGTGCCCGGGTAGCCGGCGAGGTGCTGCTCGAGCCACTGCACAC
>DASZPL010000133.1:0-4829 GCA_035550315.1 Mycobacteriales bacterium
GGCACCACGTTGATCCACGACTGGGTCTACGAGAACCGCGCGATCTACCTCACTGAGCTGAACCGGCTCGGCGGCCGGGTGACGCTGCTCGACCCGCACCGGGTCTGGGTGGAGGGCCCAACCCGCTGGTCGGCGGCCGAGGTCGGCTGCCCGCCGGCGCTGCGTCCGGCGGTCGTGCTGCTGCTCGCGATGCTGGCCGCGAAGGGCACTTCGGTGCTGCGCAACGTCTACGTGATCGAGCGTGGCTACGAGGATTTGGCGCGCCGGCTGTCCTCGCTGGGCGCGCGGATCGAGCCGTTCCGCGACATCTGACCCGACAATGGTCGGGTGAGCGTTTCCGTCGCGCGGATCGACCTGGGTGCGATCCGCGCGAACGTCGCCGCATTGCGCGCCCGCGCCCGCGGTGCCGAGCTGATGGCGGTGGTCAAGGCCGACGGCTACGGCCACGGCATGCTGCCGTCGGCGCGAGCCGCCCTCGACGGCGGCGCCGGCTGGCTCGGCGTGGCGATGGCCGATGAAGCGCTGGCGTTGCGCGCCGCCGGCATCCAGGCGCCGATCCTCGCCTGGTTGCTCGGCCCGCACGACGACTGGGCAGCGGTCGCGGGCGCATCCGTGGATCTCGGCGTCAACGCCGAGTGGGGGCTGCGGGCGGCCGTCGCGGCGAGCGGCGAGCGGCCGGCGCGGATCCACCTGAAGGTCGACACCGGGTTGGGCCGGGCGGGTGCAGCGACCGCCGACTGGCCCGCGCTGGTCGAGGCGGCCGCCAAGGCGCAGGCGGACGGCGCCGTCGAGGTGGTCGGGGCCTGGTCGCACCTGGCGTACGCCGACAACCCCGGCCATCCGACCATCGCCGAGCAGCAGCGCGCGTTCGAGTCGGCGCTTGAGGTCGTCGCCGCCGCCGGCCTGCAACCACCGTTGCGCCACCTAGCCAACTCGGCCGCCACGCTCGCGACCCCCGCGCTGCACTACGACCTGGTGCGCCCCGGCGTCGCGGTCTACGGACTGTCGCCCGGCCCGGCGGTCGGCACCGCCGCGGAGCTCGGGCTCACGCCCGCGCTGTCGTTTCGGTCGCAGGTGGCGCTGGTCAAGCGGGCGCCGGCCGGACACGGCGTCTCCTACGGCCACCGCTACCGGACGCCGCGGGAGACCACGCTCGCGCTGGTCCCGGTCGGGTATGCCGACGGCGTAGCTCGCCATCTGACCAACCGTGGTGAGGTGGCGGTGCACGGGAAGCGCTACCGGATCGCGGGAACGGTGTGCATGGACCAGTTCGTCATCGACGTCGGCGACGACCTGGTGCGGGCGGGCGACGAAGTGGTGTTGTTCGGATCGGGCGCGTCGGGCGAGCCGACGGCAGACGAGTGGGCGGCGACGATGGACACGATCAACTACGAGATCGTCTCGCGGGTTGGCGCCCGCGTGCCACGCGAGTACGACGGAGCAGACCGATGAGCCGGAGGCGGACGGCGGGCCTGCTCGCGATCGGCGTTGGTGTCGCAGGCGCCGCGGTCGGTGGTGCGGTGGCGGCGCAGCGGCGGGCGATCGGCCAAGCCCGACGCCGGCCGGATCCTTATGTCGACGAGCCGCTGGGCAAGCTGCACTCCCAAGGCCTCGAGGTAGTCGCTGACGACGGCGTGCCGCTGCACGTCGAGGTCGACGGCGACGAGCACGCGCCGCTCACGGTCGTGTTCGCGCACGGCTACACCCTGTCGATCGACTGCTGGCACTTCCAGCGCCGGGACTTGGGCGACCTGGGCCGACTGGTCTTCTACGACCAGCGCAGCCACGGCGCGTCCGGGCGATCGCCGCGCGAGCACGCCACCATCGACCAGCTGGGCCGCGACCTCTACGCGGTGTTGCAGGCGATTGTGCCGACCGGGCCGGTGGTCCTGGTGGGTCACTCGATGGGCGGGATGACCGTCCTCGCGCTCGCCGACCAGCACCCGGAGCTGTTCGGCGACCGGGTCATCGGGGTGGCGCTGCTGTCGACCTCGACCGGGAAGCTCGCCGAGACGTTGTTCGGCCTGCCCGGCTGGGCACTGCGGCTGGCCCGGCCGTTGCTGCCCACGATGGTCCACGCCGCGCAGCGGCGGTCGGCGGTGCTCGAACGCGGGCGGCGGACCGGCACCGACGCCGGCTTCCTGACCACCCGGTTCGTGTCGTTCCAGAAGGACGTGCCGCCGTCACTGGTGGAGTTCATGGAACAGATGGTTGCGAGTACGCCGATGGAGGTGATGGCGGACTTCTTCGACACGTTCCTGTCGCACGACAAGCTCAAAGCGCTCGAGGTGCTGCGCAGCGTCCCGGTCCTGATCTCCTGCGGCGAGGGCGACGTGCTGACGCCGCTGTCACACAGCGAGGTGATGGCCGACGCGTTGCCCGAGGCGGAGTTGCAGATCATCGATGGCGGCGCCCACATGGCGATCCTCGACAAGCACGACCAGGTCAACGCAGCGCTGCGCCGGCTGGTCGAGCGGGCGCAGGCGCTCGGCAAGTCCCGCGCCACCGCGTGACCGCGGCGGCACCGGCTGACCTGGCATCGGTCGCAGCGGCCGCCCGGGTCTGCACCGCCTGCCCGGAGCTGGCGGCGAGCCGGACGAAAGTCGTCGTCGGTGACACCGTGCCGGGCGCGCGGCTGCTGCTCGTAGGCGAGGCGCCGGGCGCGCAGGAGGATCTCGCCGGCCGGCCGTTCGTCGGCAAGGCGGGTCAGCTGCTCGACGAGCTGCTCGCCGAGGCCGGCCTGTCCAGACCGACGATCTCGGTGCTGAATGTGTTGAAGTGCCGGCCGCCGGCAAACCGGACGCCGACCCGCGCCGAGGCGACGCGGTGCGCGCAGTGGCTCGACCGGCAGCTCGAGCTGCTCGCCCCGGAACTCGTCATGACGTTGGGGCGCACCGCCCTGACCTGGGCGTTGGGTGCGAAGGTGCGGCTGGCTGACGTCCGCGGCACGGTGCATCCGTGGCGAGATCGCCGGCTGGTCGCGTCGTATCACCCGTCGGCCGCGATCCGGTTCGGCCCGAACGGCGCCCCCCGCGCCGCGCTCGTGTCCGACCTCCGGTTGGTCGCTGCTGTTTTGGCGGGCGGATGACACCCAGCCAGCGGGTCGAGACGCCGGAGGCGATGCGGGCGCTCGGTGAGCGGATTGCGGAGCGGTTGCGCGCCGGCGACCTCGCGGTGCTCAGCGGTCCGCTCGGCGCGGGCAAGACCACGCTCGCGCAGGGCATCGGGCGCGGCCTCGGCGTCACTGGGCCAGTGCTCTCGCCGACATTTGTGATCGCGCGGGTGCACCGCGGCGGCCGGCTTCCGCTGGTGCACGCCGATGCCTACCGGCTCGGCTCGGTGGCCGAGGTCGACGACCTCGACCTCGACGCCTCGCTGGACGAGTCGGTCACGTTGGTCGAGTGGGGCGAGGGGCTGGTCGAGGGTCTCGCCGGCGACCGGTTGGAGATCACGATCTCGCGGGAAGGCGACGGCGACACTCGCCTCGTCGAGGTCGTCGGCGTCGGGCGGCGATGGGGGGCGGGTGCTTCAGGTTCCTGCGTCGACTCGGACGCCTCGCCTTCGGCGACGGTCCTAACGTCTCCTCCGGAGCCTGAAGCCCCCGCATAGTCGGCACGTAGCCTCGACACGTGTTGGCTCTTGGTCTCGACACCGCCACGCCGGCGATCTCGGTTGCGCTGGTCGACGGCGAGGAGACCGTGGCGGCGCGGCGGGAGGTTGCGGCGAACCGGCACGGCGAGCGGCTGGCGCCGCTGATCGCTGAGGTCCTCCGCGAGGCGGGCGCGACGCCTGCCGACCTGGTCGCGATCGGGGCCGGGGTCGGACCCGGTCCGTTCACCGGCTTGCGCGTCGGGATCGTGACGGCGCAGTCGATGGCGGACGCGCTCGGCATCCCGGCGTACGGCGAATGCTCACTCGACCTGATTGCTGCGACCGCCCCGGTCGCGGGTCAGCCGTTCGTCGTGATGACCGATGCCCGGCGCCACCAGGTCTACTGGGCGGCGTACGACGCGGCCGGCGAACGCGTCGCCGGCCCGGACATCGCGCCACCGGAGTCGGTCGCCGACCGGATCGACGGTGACCGTCAGCACGTCGTCGGGCCCGGCGCGCCGCGCTACCGGGAGCACTATCCGGATGCTGCCGCGGCTGCCTTCCGCGCCGCTCGGCGCGCCGCCGCCGGCGAGCCCGGCGAGCGGCTTCGCCCGCTCTACCTGCGCCGGCCGGACGCCCGCCCGCCAAGCCGGCCCAAGCGGGTGTTGCCGGCATGACGACGGCGCTGCGAAAGATGCGCTGGTTCGACGTCGCGCCGGCGGCGGTGATCGAACGAGAGCTGTTCGGCGACGAGGCGTGGACCGACGCCATGCTCTGGTCGGAGCTGGCCGAACGCGAGACCCGTCACTACCTGGCGGCCGACGACGCCGAGGGACTCGTCGGGTACGCCGGGCTTTGCGCCTACGACGCCGACGAGGCATACGTGCAGACCATCGCGGTCGCGGGCCGCGGGCAGCGGCACGGCATCGGCACCAGGTTGCTGCTGGCGCTGCTCGACGAAGCCGCGCGCCGTAACAGTAGGCGGGTCGATCTCGAGGTCCGCGCCGACAACGACGTCGCGCAGCGGCTCTACGCCAAGCACGGGTTTCGCGAGATCGGCGTACGCCGCAACTACTACCAGCCGAGCGGCACCGACGCCGTCGTGATGCGCTGCGAGGTCGGCCGGTGACGGCGCCGACCGTGCTCGGCATCGAGACGTCGTGCGACGAGACCGGCGTCGGCATCGTCCGCGGCGGCGAGCTGCTCGCGGACGCGCTGGCGTCGAGCGCGGACGAGCA
>DASZPL010000134.1:0-20773 GCA_035550315.1 Mycobacteriales bacterium
GGCTCGACGTCGCGACCGCGCGGATTCTCGAGCTGTACGACGCCCCCCGCGCGCCGGCGGACGTGACCGCGGCGATGGCATTCCTGCTGCAGCGGATGACCGAGCTGTTTCGCACCGAGCTCCCGGTGATGCCCGGCGCGCTCGAGCTGGTCGACGCCGTCCGCGCCCACGGGCTGCTCACCGCACTGGTGTCGTCGTCGTACCGCGTCCTCGTCGACGCCGCGCTCGAGACGCTGGGTGCGGAGCGGTTCGACGTCACGGTCGCGGGCGACGAGCTGGAGCACGGCAAGCCGCACCCGGACGCCTATCTGACGGCGTGCCGGCGGCTCGGCGTCGAGCCGGCCCAGACAGTTGCGCTGGAGGACGCGATGAGCGGCATCCTGTCGGCCGAGGCGGCCGGTTGCCAGGTGATCGCCGTGCCCTGGCTGGCGCCGATCGACCCGGCACCGGGCCGGCTCGTGGTGTCGTCCCTGTTGGACGTCGACGCGGCGGCGCTTGCCGCTAGCCGGTAGCCGGCAGCTCGGGCAGCGGCGGCGGGGTGCCGCCGAACGCGGGGCACAGCGCCTGATGCGCGCACCATCCGCACAACGGGCCGGGCTTGGCCCGCCACTCGCCGCGCTCGCGGGCGCGACCGATCGCCGACCCGAGCGCCTCGAGCTGCCGCTCAAGCGCGATCAGGTCGGTCTCGTCGGGCGGGTAGTCGAGGACGCAACCGTCGCGCAGGTAGAGCATCCGCAGCAGCCGTGGCAGCACGCCGGTCGCGCGCCACAGGACCAGCGCGTAGAACCGGAGCTGGAACAACGCCTTGCCTTCGTACAGCTCCGCCGGGGACTTGCCGGTCTTGTAGTCGACCACCCGCAGGTCGCCGGCCGCTGACCGGTCGAGCCGGTCGATGAACCCCTTGAGGGCGAGCCCGGACGGCAGCGTCGTCTCGACCAGCACCTCGCGCTCGGCCGGCTCCAGCCGCTGCGGATCCTCCAGCTCGAAGTAGGTCTTGAGCAACGCCTGTGAACTGGCGAGCAGGTCGGTCAACCCGCCGTCCTCGTCGGCGACCAGCGCCGCCAACTCAGGATCCTCGGCCAGCAGCGCGGACCACTCGGGCTCGAGCATCGCCGCGGCGGCATCGACCGTGCGCTCATCGGCGGCCAGGTCGAACAACCGCTCCAGCACGGCGTGCACGACCGTGCCGCGGGCGGCGTCGAGGCTGGGCGGCTCGGGCAGCCGGTCGATGACGCGGAACCGGTAGAGCAGCGCGCAGGTCTTGAAGTCCATCGCCCGCGACGGCGAGAGCGCCCAGTCGGCCGTCGCGGCGGCGACGGGCTCGTGGACGGTGGTCATGGTCGGACAGTAGCGCCGGGTTCGGACAATCGTCCGCACAACACACAGCGACGGGGGATTTCCGCCTCTGCTGTGGGCGAAGCGATCAGGAATGCTTCAGCCGTCGCGCCTACCATCAAGGCGTGACCAACCCGCGGCCGGCGGGGGACCAGCAGCCTGAGCCGGCCCAGACGCGGCTCGGCGGGATTCCGGCCGGCCGCATCTTCGGGGTGCCGCTGGTCGTCTCGCCCGCGTGGTTCGTGCTGGTCGCGTTCGCCTTGCTGGTCCTGCCCAGCGGCATCCGGTCGAGCGTCCACGGGTTGAGCAACGCCGGCAGCTACGGCGTCGCGCTCGCGCTGGTCGTGCTGGTCTACGGCGCCGTACTGATCCATGAAGCGAGCCACGTGCTGGTCGCGAAGGCGCTCGGCATGCGGGTCGGGCGGGTGGTGCTGCAACTGCTCGGCGCGGCGTCGGAGGTGCTCGACGAGCCGAACACGCCGGGCAAGGAGTACCTCGTCGCGGCGGTCGGGCCGCTGACCTCGGTGTTGCTCGCCGGCATCGCCGCGGCGATCGGTGGGTTCTTCCCAGACCACTCGGTCGGCTGGCTGCTGGCCAGTTCCACGGCGTACATCAACGGCATCGTCGCGGCCTTCAACCTGCTGCCCGGGCTGCCGCTCGACGGCGGCCGGCTGCTGCGGGCCGCGCTGTGGCAGATCACCGGCGACAAGCTGCGCGGCCTGCTGATCGCCGGCTGGGTCGGCCGGACGGTCGCGGCCGGTGTCGCGATTGTCGGGCTGGTGGCGCCGACGGCGGCGTACGGCGACCGGGTGTTTGGCTCGTTCTACCTGTTCCTGGTCGCGTTCTTCATCTGGACGAACGCATCGATCTCGATCGCGCAGGCGCGGGTCGGCACCGCCATCCCGCAGCTCGACTTGAGCAACCTGGTGCGGCCGGCGCTGACCGTCGACGGCCAGCTGCCGCTCGCCGAAGCGGTCCGACGGGCCCGCGAGATCGGCGCGCGCGGGCTGGTCGTGGTCGACTCGCGCGAGCGGTGGGCCGGCATCGTGTCGGAGGCGGCCGTGCAGGCCACACCGGCCAGCCGGCAGCCGTGGATGCCGGTGAGCGAGCTGGCCCGGCCGATGGAGGACGGGCTGGTCCTCGACCCCAGGCTGAACGGCGCTGACCTGTTGTCGGCGTTGCAGCGGACGCCCGCCACCGAGTACCTAGTCGCCGACGAGGGTGGGCTGCGGGGCGTCCTCGCCCGCGTCGACCTGATCGCCGCGCTACGCGCCGCCGGGGTTCACTGAGCTTGCCGTCGTGACCACTCGGCGGGGGCCGCTGTCAGCTGGCGACCTGGTGCAGCTCACCGACCCGAAGGGCCGAATGCACACCATCGAGCTGAGCGGCGGCGGCGAGTTCCACAGCCACCGCGGGATCGTGGCGCACGACGACCTGATCGGCCGGCCGGAGGGCATCGTGGTGACCTCGACAGGAGGCACGGCGTATCTCGCGCTGCGGCCGCTGCTCGCCGACTACGCGCTGTCGATGCCGCGTGGCGCGGCGGTCGTCTATCCGAAGGACGCCGCGCAGATCATCACGATGGCCGACATCTTCCCCGGCGCGCACGTGGTCGAGGCCGGCGCGGGTTCGGGAGCGCTCACCTGCAGCCTGTTGCGTGCGGTCGGCGGCGAGGGCCGGGTGACGTCGTACGAGCGGCGGGCCGAGTTCGCCGAGGTCGCACGGGGCAACGTCGAGCGGTTCTTCGGCGGACCGCCGCCGAACTGGCAGCTGACCGTCGCCGACCTGGCGACGAGCGCCAGCACGGCCGACGTCGACCGGGTCGTGCTGGACATGCTCGCGCCGTGGGAGGTGGTCGACACGGTCGCGACGGCGCTGGTGCCGGGCGGCGTGGTCTGCGGCTACGTCGCGACCACGACGCAGTTGTCCCGGATCGTCGAGGCACTGCGCGAGCACGGCGGGTTCACAGAGCCACAGCCCTGGGAATCGATGGTCCGTGGTTGGCATGTCGACGGGCTCGCAGTCCGGCCGGTGCACCGAATGGTCGGTCACACCGGCTTTCTCGTCACGGCACGCCGGCTGGCCCCGGGCGTGGTCGCGCCACAACGCCGTCGCCGGCCCGCGAAAGGCGCCCGACCCGCCGACACGTGAGACGTCGATATTGCGGGCGGGCTCAAGGTGGACAGATATAGGGTCGAAACCAGCGCTACAGGCGGCCAAGGAGGTGTGCCGTGCCGGCACGTGATGACGCCGAGGCCCGTGCTGCGCGGTTTGAGAAAGAAGCGCACGACCTCGCGACGCAGCTGAAGTTCCTGGAAGACGAGGTCGGCACCCTGCGCCGCCGGCTGAGCGAGTCGCCGCGGCAGGTACGCAACCTCGAGGAGCGGCTCGCTGAAGCGACCGCCAACCTCGGCGGCGTGTCGGCCCAGAACGAACGGCTGGCGGCGACGTTGCGCGAGGCGCGCGACCAGATCGTCGCCCTGAAGGAAGAAGTCGACCGGCTCGCACAGCCGCCCTCGGGTTACGGCTACTTCCTGCAGTCGTACGACGACGGCACCGTCGACGTGTTCACCGGCGGCCGCAAGCTGCGGGTCGCGGTGTCGCCATCGCTGGCCGGGGACCAGCTGCGCCGCGGTCAGGAGGTCATGCTCAACGAGGCACTCAACGTCGTCGAGGCGCTGAACTTCGAGCGCCAAGGCGAAGTCGTGATGCTGAAGGAGCTGCTCGAGGGCGGCGACCGGGCACTCGTGCTCGGCCACACCGACGAAGAGCGGGTCGTGATGCTCGCCGACACGCTCGTCGACCAGCCGCTGCGGGCCGGCGACTCACTGCTGCTCGAAACGCGCTCCGGCTACGTCTACGAGCGGATCCCGAAGTCCGAGGTCGAAGAGCTCGTCCTCGAAGAGGTGCCGGACATCGACTACGCCGACATCGGCGGGTTGCACGAGCAGATCGAGGCGATCCGTGACGCCGTCGAGCTGCCGTTCCTGCACAAGGACCTGTTCATCGAGCACCAGCTGCGGCCGCCGAAGGGCATCCTGCTCTACGGCCCGCCCGGGTGCGGCAAGACGCTGATCGCCAAGGCGGTCGCCAACTCGCTCGCCAAGCAGGTGCAGGCCGCCGGCAAGGGCGAGGGCCGGTCGTACTTCCTCAACATCAAGGGCCCCGAGCTGCTCAACAAGTACGTCGGGGAAACCGAGCGGCACATCCGGCTGGTTTTCCAGCGGGCGCGCGAGAAGGCGTCGGAGGGGACGCCGGTCATCGTCTTCTTCGACGAGATGGACTCCGTCTTCCGCACCCGCGGGTCGGGGGTCTCGTCCGACGTTGAGAACACGATCGTGCCGCAGCTGCTGAGCGAGATCGACGGTGTCGAGGGGCTCGAGAACGTCATCGTGATCGGTGCTTCCAACCGCGAGGACATGATCGACCCGGCCATCCTGCGACCCGGCCGGCTCGACGTGAAGATCAAGATCGAGCGGCCCGACGCCGAGGCGGCGCGCGACATCTTCTCGAAGTACCTCAAGCCCGACCTGCCGCTGCACGCCGACGACCTCGCCGAGCACGGCGGCTCGCGCGAGGCGACGATCGAGGCAATGATCCAGCGCACCGTCGAGCGGATGTACACCGAGGACGAGGACAACCGGTTCCTCGAAGTGACCTACGCCAACGGCGACAAAGAGGTGCTCTACTTCAAGGACTTCAACTCCGGCGCCATGATCGAGAACATCGTCGACCGGGCGAAGAAGATGGCGATCAAGAGCTTCCTGGAGTCCGGCAACAAGGGCTTGCGGGTCGCGCACCTGCTCAGCGCGTGCATCGACGAGTTCAAGGAGAACGAGGACCTGCCGAACACCACCAACCCGGACGACTGGGCGCGAATCTCCGGCAAGAAGGGCGAGCGCATCGTCTACATCCGCACCCTGGTCACCGGCAAGAAGGGCGACGAGTTCGGCCGCAGCATCGACACGGTCGCGAACACCGGTCAATACCTGTAACCGCCTTTCGTCGCTGGCAAGGCCGCAGGGAGCGCCGCGTGCTTGGACGCACGCAAGCGACCGAGAACGCAGCCAGCGACGAAAGGCACGTCTAGGCTGGTCGCATGACCGTGCATCGGGTCATGGGAACTGAGACCGAGTTCGGGATCTCGGTCCCCGGGCAGACGCCGGTCAACCACATGCTGGCGTCGAGCCAGATCGTCAATGCCTACCTCAACGCGACCGCGGGTGGGGGCAGGGCGCCGGCGCCGCGGTGGGACTTCGAGGAGGAGTCGCCGCTGCGCGACGCGCGCGGCTTCGATGCCGGCCCGGCGACAGCCCCGGAATCCGCCGACGTACTGCCCGACGACGAGGTCGGCCTTGCGAACGTGATCCTGACCAATGGTGCGCGGCTCTACGTCGACCACGCCCACCCGGAGTACTCCAGCCCCGAGGTGACGAACCCGCGCGACGCGGTGGTCTGGGACAAGGCGGGGGAGCGGGTGATGCTCGCCGCCGCCGAGTTCGCGGCGCGCACGCCTGGTGGCAGCCACATCCAGCTGTACAAGAACAACACCGACAACAAGGGCGCGTCGTACGGCGCCCACGAGAACTACCTGATGCGCCGGCAGACGCCGTTCGCGGAGATCGTGCGTCACCTGACGCCATTCTTCGTGACCCGCCAGGTCGTCTGCGGTGCCGGTCGGGTCGGGATCGGGCAGGACGGTCGCCAGGCGGGATTTCAGATCTCGCAACGCGCGGACTTCTTCGAGGTCGAGGTCGGCCTCGAGACCACGCTGAAACGGCCGATCATCAACACCCGCGACGAACCACACGCCGACGCCGAGCAGTACCGCCGGCTGCACGTGATCATCGGCGACGCCAACATGAGCGAGATCTCGACGTACCTGAAGGTCGGCACGACGGCGCTGGTGCTGTCGATGATCGAGCAGCGTTGGTTCAGTGACACCGGCCTCGACCTGTCGGTCGAGACCCCGGTCGCCGCACTGCGGGCGATTTCACACGACGCGTCGCTGCGGCAAACGGTGACGACGGCGCAGGACCAGCGCCGGCTCACCGCCCTGCAGCTGCAGTCGGAGTTCCTGGAGCAGGCGCGAAAGTTCGTCGAGGACCGCTACGGCACCGACGCAGACGACGCGACCCTGGACGTGCTCGACCGGTGGGAGCGGGTGCTCGTCCGGCTCGCCGATGACCCGATGACGCTGGCCGGCGAGCTCGACTGGGTGACCAAGCTGCAACTGCTCGAGGGCTATCGCGACCGCGAGGGCCTCGAGTGGGACGCGCACAAGTTGCAGCTAGTGGACCTGCAGTATTCCGACGTCCGGCCGGACAAGGGGCTGTACAACCGGCTGGTGTCGCGTGGCCGGATGCAGCGGTTGCTTAGTGACGACGAGATCGCCCGCGCGGTGACAGAGCCACCGGAGGACACCCGCGCCTACTTCCGCGGCCGGTGCCTCTCGAAGTACGCCGACGCGGTAGCCGCGGCGTCCTGGGACTCGGTGATCTTCGACGTCGGCCGTGAGTCGCTGCAGCGAGTGCCGATGGTCGAGCCGCTGCGCGGCACGAAGCGGCACGTCGAAGACCTGCTGGCGCGCTGTGACACCGCCGCGCAGCTGGTCGACGAGATCGCAGGGACGCGTTAGTCGCGCCCGGCCGGATGCCGGTAGTCGCGGCTGACCGTCGCGATCCGCACGGTGTAGTCGGCGTACCAGTCGGTGATGCCCTTGCGTTGCGCGGCCTGGTGCTCGGCGACCTGCTTCCACGCGCGCGCGTCGGCCTCGGTGCGCCAGTAGGACACAGTGATCCCGACTTGATCGCGGGCGGTCTCGATGCCGAGGTAGCCGGGCTGCTCGGCTGCTAGCCGCTCCATCTCGTCGGCGGTCGCGGTGTAGCCGTCGTCGCCGGGGTTGCGCAGCGAGGTGAAGATGACGGCGACGTACGGCGGTTCTGGGGTCCGCGCCGGCTCGTTCGTCATGGCCGAAGATTACGTTCCCGTACCCCTGGAACGGCAACGATTTGTCCGTCCCGCCGGGTAGCGTCAGCACTAACGACACGCACGGAGGTGCCGCATGGCGACCCACAACGAGGGCGGGCAGCAGCGCGCCAATCGCCGCGCCCAAGAGGCGGAGGAGATCGAGGAGGTCGACACTTCAGACGTCCAGGAGCGGCACGAGAAGTTGACCGACGACGTCGACGACATCCTCGACGACATCGACTCGGTTTTGGAGTCGAACGCCGAAGACTTCATTCGTGGTTACGTACAAAAAGGGGGTCAATAGAGGTATGTCGGGCGGTTTACTACACAAAGTCTGCCCGCAATGCGGAATCGTGAAGCCAGTCAGCGAGTTCCCGAAGAACAAGAGCCGCCCGGATGGATACGGCTACTACTGCAAAGCCTGTTTCGCCGTTCGCTATCGAGCTCACCGCGAACGAAAAGCGGCTAGCGAAGGCCGCACGATCCGACAGCGCCGCATCGTTCCATCGGGCTTCAAGTACTGCCCGGACTGCAAGGTCGTGCGACCGGTGGCCGACTTCGGTCGCAACCGTTCTTCCCGCGACGGTCTCACGTCTTACTGCAGGCCCTGCCACAACCAGCGGGGCAAAGAGTCGTACACCCGCCTTTATGGCAGTACGCGGGAGTACCACTTGCGCCGCCGCTACGGCATTGGGCAGGCGGAGGTGGATCGGATGCTGGCGGAGCAGCGCGGGGAGTGCGCCGTGTGCGGCAAGCCGGATCCGGAGCACATCGACCACGACCATGCGACCGGGCAGGTGCGCGGCCTGCTCTGTTTCAACTGCAACCAAGCACTCGGCAACGTCCGCGACAACCCGACGGTCCTGCGCGGCCTGATCAGCTACCTGACCCGCGCACAGCTCTCGCGACCATTGGCTCCCGACGAGTCGCGGCTGGAGCGGCGGGTCATCGAGGTGATGTTCGCCCGGCACTGCGCCTGAGCCGTTCGCCTGCGGCGAACCCCTCCTCGCCCCGGCGCCTCGGTCATGACAGGCTGGCGGCGTGAACCCTTTCGACGGTGGCGCTCTTCCGCCGGCCTTCTTCGCGCCGGGAACGAGTTCGTTCGCCGACTTCCTTGCGATGAGCGCGCCTGACTTGCTGCCGGCCCGGCGGGCGGAGGCACTCGGCGGGGTGACCGTGGACGCGCCGCACGGCACCACCATCGTCGCCGTCACACACACCGCCGGCGTGGTCATGGCCGGCGATCGCCGCGCCACGATGGGCAATCTGATCGCGCAACGCGACATCGAGAAGGTGTTTCAAGCCGACGAGCTGTCGGCTGTCGGTATCGCCGGCACCGCGGGCGTCGCCAACGAGCTCGTGCGGCTCTTCCAGGTGGAACTGGAGCATTACGAGAAGATCGAAGGCACCACGCTCAGCCTGGAAGGCAAGGCCAACCGGCTGTCGCTGCTGATCCGCAACAACCTGCCGATGGCGATGCAAGGCCTCGCCGTGGTGCCGCTGTTCGCGGGGTACGACGTCGAAGCCGCGTCGCCGGCCGAGGCCGGCCGGATCTACTCCTACGACGTCACCGGCGGCCGTTACGAGGAGCACAGCTTCCACTCGGTCGGTTCCGGCAGCGTGTTCGCGCGCGGGGCGCTGAAGAAGCTGTTCCGCGACGACTTCACCGAGGCCGACGCCGTGCTGGCCTGCGTGCAGGCGCTCTATGACGCCGCCGACGACGACAGCGCCACCGGCGGTCCCGACCTGAGCCGGCGGATCTACCCGACGGTCGCGACGGTCACCGTTGACGGCTTCCGCCGCCTGCCCGAGGCCGAGGTCGCGACCGTCACCGAGCAGGTCGTGCAGGAGCGACTGAGCGCGCCCGGCGGCCCGCAGGCGCCGCTTCGGTGAGCGCTCGACCTATGAGGAAGGACACCGACCAACCGTGACGATGCCGTTCGGTTACGTCTCACCCGAGCAGGTGATGAAGGACCGGGCCGACTACGCCCGGAAGGGCATCGCCCGCGGTCGCGCCGTCCTCGTCATGGCCTACGCCGACGGCATCCTGTTCGTCACGGAGAACCCCTCCAGCGCGCTGCACAAGATCTCTGAGATCTACGACCGGATCGGCTTCGCCGCGGTCGGCAAGTACAACGAGTTCGAGAACCTGCGTCAGGCCGGCGTCCGGATGGCCGACCTGCGGGGCTACTCCTACGACCGCAGCGACGTCACCGGCCGGATGCTGGCCAACACCTATGCGCAGATCCTCGGCACGATCTTCACGACCGAGTCGAAGCCCTACGAGGTCGAGCTCACCGTCGCCGAGGTCGGCACCGAGCCGGCGCAGGACCAGCTCTACCGGCTGACTTACGACGGCAGTGTCGACGACGAGAGCGGCATGGTCGTCGTGATGGGCGGCTCGGCCGATGCCATCGGCAACACGTTGCGGGCCGGGCATCGGCCGGACCTGACCTTCGAAGAGGGACTGCAGCTCGCCGTGCGGGCGCTGACCGAGGCTGAGGCGACGCCGCGGACGATCGCGGCCGCCCAGCTCGAGGTCGCGGTGCTCGACCGCCGCCGACCGCGGCGTACCTTCCGTCGGTTCTCCGACGCCCAGCTCGCACCGCTGGTCGACGGCGCGAACGGTGGGACTAGCCCCGCAGCAACTTGATGTGCCGGAAGGCGCGCACGTGGTGCAGCTGCCGCAGCGCCCGGTGCAGGCTGTAGACCTCCGCGGGAGTCTTGATCAGTACGCCGGACGGCAACGCCGTCACCATGCCGAGCAGGCGGTGCTGCGGGTCCAGGACCGGGGCCCCGACGTTCTCGGTCGTGAGCGACGCCGAGGTCGTGACGTCCTGTTCCCAGCCGCCCATGTGACTCTGCCCGGCCGTCGCCATCTTCAGCGCGCTGAGCAACATCGTCAACGGCGTGCCCTTTGCCGGCGCCTTGGTCGTCACGCCGCTGGGCCCGTCGTGGGTTGGAACCGCCCCCGATGCGCGATGCCAGTCGCGGTGGTTCAGCCGGGCCAGGGCCAAGTCGTTGTAGTAGCAGCGGTGGGAGTTGACGGTGCCGTGCAACGCCATCGCGGCGAAAGACTTGTAGACCAGGATCGCGCGGTGCCGCGCACCGCCGATGGTGACCGGCATCCCGTTCGGTGCCGAGGCCTCCGAGCAGCCGTCCTGCACCATGCCGGTGTCGATGCCGGCACATGACGACGGGAAGGCGACATACACGACCTTGCCCTGGTGCATCAGGAAGCCGGCCTCGCAGGTCACGCCGGCCAGGGTCACCGGTACGCCGGGATGGATGCTCGCGACGTGGTGGTGAGCGGCGGGCCGGCTGGCCGCGCTCGATGCGGCAGTGGCGCCGGTCGCCGCCAGCGACGCGGCCACTGCGATCGCGGAGACCGCACGCAGCCGGGAAGTGAACCCCATGACGACTCCTCGCTTTCTTGTGAGGCAGGTCACACTTCGGCGTCGCCCCCACGGTACCTCCCGGCGCGCGCGAATCCATCGGGCTGAACCGGGTCTCACGCCCTAACCTGAACGGGTGGAGCGCCGCATCTTCGGGTTGGAGAACGAGTACGGCGTCACCTGCACCTTCCGGGGGCAGCGGCGGCTCTCGCCGGACGAGGTCGCTCGCTACCTGTTTCGCCGCGTGGTCTCGTGGGGCCGCAGCAGCAACGTGTTCCTGAAGAACGGCGCGCGGCTCTACCTCGACGTCGGCTCGCATCCCGAATACGCCACGCCGGAGTGCGACGACGTCGTCGAGCTGGTCGCGCACGACAAGGCGGGGGAGCGGACGCTGGAAGGCCTGCTCGTCGACGCGGAGCGGCGGCTGCGCGAAGAGGGCATCGCCGGCGACATCTACCTGTTCAAGAACAACACCGACTCGGCCGGCAACTCCTACGGCTGCCATGAGAACTACCTGGTCGGCCGTCACGGCGAGTTCAGCCGGCTCGCCGACGTCCTGATCCCGTTTCTCGTCACCCGCCAGATCATCTGCGGGGCCGGCAAGGTCCTGCTGACGCCGCGAGGCGCGGTGTACTGCGTCAGCCAGCGGGCCGAGCACATCTGGGAGGGCGTCTCCTCGGCGACGACGCGTAGCCGGCCGATCATCAACACCCGCGACGAGCCGCACGCCGATGCCGAGCGCTTCCGCCGGCTGCACGTCATCGTCGGCGACAGCAACATGTCGGAGACGACGACGCTGCTGAAGGTGGGCACCACCGACCTCGTGCTGCGGATGATCGAAGCCGGCGTCGTGATGCGCGACCTGACACTCGAGAACGCGATCCGCGCGATCCGCGAGATCAGCCACGACATCACCGGCCGGCGTCGGGTGAAGCTCGCGAACGGACGCGAGGCGAGCGCCCTCGACATCCAGCAGGAATACTTCGTCAAGGCGCGCGACTTCGTCCAGCGGCGCGGTGGTGACGCGACCAGCGCCCGGGTGCTGGAGTTGTGGGAGCGCACGCTCAAGGCGGTCGACAGCGGCGACTTCGGCCTGGTCGACCGAGAGATCGACTGGGTGATCAAGCACCAGCTGATCGAGCGGTACCGCGCGAAGCACGGCTTGAGCCTGGCCTCACCGCGGGTCGCGCAGCTCGACCTGACCTACCACGACGTCAATCGCTCGCGCGGGCTCTACTACCTGCTCGAGCGGCACGGCGCGGTCGACCGCGCGACCACCGACCTGGCCGTCTTCGAGGCCAAGTCGGTGCCGCCGCAGACCACCCGGGCACGACTGCGTGGCGAGTTCATCCGCCGCGCGCAGGAGAAGCGTCGCGACTTCACCGTCGACTGGGTGCACCTGAAGCTCAACGACCAGGCGCAACGGACGGTGCTCTGCAAAGACCCGTTCCGCGCCCACGACGACCGCGTCGAAAAACTAATCGCGAGTATGTAGGAGGTGTCCTACATACTCGCGATTAGTTACTAAGCAAGGCGGCGGCGTGGCGGCCGGCGACGGCGCAGCCGAGGAAGTACGCCGCGTCCTGGTCCAACCCGCGGCCCATGCTCGACAGCCGAACCGGCGAGGTGCGCAACGCCTCGTCCAACCCATCGACCGGTACGTCGACCAACCGGTGCGGCGGCGACAGCGGCGCGCACGCCGACCGCACCTCGTCACCGAGCGGGCCGGGCAGTTGCGGGACCGGAACATCCGCCGGCGTCAGCGCGACCCGCACGAGCGCGGTCAACGAGTGGTGCGAGACGCCGCGATGCCGTGGTCGCGGGTCCGCTTGGCTGAGCCGCAGCGCCGCGACCGCGCGGCCACCCAAACCACCGACCGCGTTGATCACTTCGCCGCTCGCCACGCCACTGAACCCCCACCTCGTCCCGGTGCCGAGGTTGCCCGGGCCCTGGGTCGTGACCACCACGTCGGCCTCGAGCACGTGGCGTGCCGCCAGCAGGCCGGTGTGCACCGTCACGGCCTCCAGGTCACCGCCGAATGCCTGACCCACCGTGACACTGGCGGCCAGCCAGCCGGCCTCGCGCAGGCCGACGTACGACCGCGAGAAACCGAGCGGCAGCGCGCCGCCGTCGGTCATCAAATACACAACCCGCGTTGCGGGCCGCGACGCTCGGATCGCCGCCACCACAGCCGGCACGGCCGAGTGCAGCGGCGCGACCACGACGGGCAGTCCGTCGAGCTCATCCGCCGCTTGCAGCGCGGCGTAGTGCGGCGAGTCCGGCTCGTCGACGGCGAGGACGGTGGCCTGCAATGGCGTGTAGCGCGCCTTCACCACGTGGCCGGGGCGTTCGAGGTCTGCCGGCAGCCGATCAGGCAGTGCAACCACCATCGCGAACCCGCCGGTGCCGAGGCCGAGGGCGAGCGCCGTCGTGTTGAGCAGCACCCGGTCGCCGGGCTGCGGATCGCCGACCAGCTCGGGATAGGCGATCGCCGGCAGCTCGCCGTCGGACGTGGTGACGGTGAGCTCGACGGCGCCCGGCCGGCGGGCGACGACCTCGGCCACGTGGCCGTCGCGCCAGCGGATCATCACGTCAGCATTCTGGCGACTCGCGCCGGGCACTAGGGTCGCGGGTCATGGCGGCGCAGCGAACCGAGCGACTGCTCAACCTCGTGATCTGCCTGCTGCACACCCGCTCGTTCCTCACCGCCGAGCGGCTCCGCGAGATCATCCCGGACTACCGGGAGGCGCCCAGCGAGGAAGCGTTCAAGCGGATGTTCGAGCGCGACAAGGAAAACCTGCGCGACCTCGGCATCCCGCTCGAGACCGGTTCGAACAGCAACTTCGACGACGAGCCCGGCTACCGCATCGCCCGGCAGGATTACGCGCTGCCCGACATCACCCTGGAGCCGGACGAGGCCGCGGCGGTCGGCCTCGCCGCCCGGATGTGGTCCTCCGCCGCGCTCAGTGGCGCCGCCACGACGGCGCTTCGCAAGTTGGAGGTGGCCGGCGCCGAGATCACGCCGCTGCCGGAGGGGCTGCAACCACGGGTCGGCGCCGGCAGCACCAGCCTTCCCGCCGTCGCCGCCGCGGTGCGTGACCGGCGGCGGGTGAAGTTCGTCTACCGCGGCGCCACCGATTCAGCGGCTGCCCCACGGCAGATCGAGCCGTGGGGCGTGGTGTGGTGGCACGGCCGCTGGTACCTAGCCGGCCACGACGTCGATCGCAACGCACCGCGGGTGTTCCGGATGTCCCGAATCGAAAGCGAGCCGAAGCCGGTCGGTGGACCCGGGGCGTTCGTGATCCCCGACGCGATCGACCTGCCGGCCCTGGTCGCCGCGGCAGAACCGGTGGCCGGTGACGCCCTCGCTCGGGTTCGCGTCCGCCACGACCGCGCCATCGGGCTCCGGCGGCAAGCGGTCGACACCGCCGACGACGGCGACGGCTGGGACGTCGTCACGCTGCCGTGCCCGGACCCCTACCGGTTGGTCGACCAGGTGCTGGCGTACGGCGCGGACGCGGTCGTCCTTTCACCCGCCGAAGCCCGGCAGGCCATCGTCAGTCGACTCCGGGCACTCGTGGGGGAGGGGCAGTGAGCGGAGCCACGGAGCACCTGCCGCGACTGCTGGCGCTAGTCCCGTGGCTGCTGGCGCATCCGGACACGCCGACCGCCGAGGTCGCCCAGCAGTTCGGCATCACCGAAGCGCAGCTCAACGCCGACCTGAAGCTGATCTGGATGTGCGGCCTTCCCGGCTACACCCCCGGCGACCTGATCGAGGTCGACTGGCATGGCGATCGGGTCACGGTCAGCAACGCCGACGAGATCGCTCAGCCGTTGCGGCTGACGCCCGAGGAGGGCGTCGCCCTGATCGTTGCGCTGCGTGCGCTCTCCGGCGTACCCGGCATCGTCGACACCGGTGCCGTCGATCGAGCCCTGGCCAAGATCGAGGCGGCGACCGGCACCCCGCATCCGGTGGAACGGATCGCCGTCGCACCCGAGACACCGGCATCGGCCGATGCCGTCGCCACCGCGACCGACGCGCTGGCCCGGGGGCGACGGATGCACCTGCGCTACTGGGTGCCGGCACGCGACGAGACGACCGAGCGCGACGTCGACCCGATCCGGCTGTTCACCAGCGACGGTGCGGCGTACCTGTCCGGCTGGTGCCATCTGGTCGGCGACCTGCGAACCTTCCGGCTTGACCGGGTGCTCGAGGCCGCCGTGCTGGAGGAGCCGGCCGAGGTGCCCGAGGACGTCCGCAAACGCGCGCTGGATCGCGACTTGTTCACTGCCGACCCGACCGACCCGGTCATCACCTTATCGCTCGACCCGCCGGCCCGATGGGTCGCGGACTACCACCCGTGCGAGAGCCAGACCGAACGCGGCGACGGCGGACTCATCGTCACGCTGCGCTCGCATGACCTGGCATGGGCGACCCGGCTGGCACTCGGCCTGGCCGGTGCGGCGCAACTGGTCGAACCGCCCGACCTGGCAGAAACCGTGCGGAGCGCGGCGCGCGCCGCGCTGGCGGCGTACGACGGCGCCTGACGCCCCGGAATCTCCATCGGCAAAAGCCTCAAGGCCCGGCATTCGGGTGACGACGTAGTGCCCAAGACTCTGGCACGAGAGGCGGAGGTGGCAGACCGATGACCACCATCAAGGCATCCTGCCCGACCTGTGGCGACGTCGAGCTGACCGCCGACGACGTCGAGCTGCGGGTATGCAACCACCAGCCGCTGTCGTCGTACCGGTTCGACTGCCCGAAGTGCAACGAGGTCGTCGTCAAGACCGCCGACGAACAGGTCATCGCGCTGCTCATGTCCGGCGGTGTCAAGGCGATCATGTGGGAGCTGCCGGCCGAGGCCCTCGAGCCGAAGGCGGGTCCACCGCTCACCTACGACGACCTCCTCGACTTCGTCATGGAACTGGGCGTCGACGACCTGCTGGCCGCCCGCGCCGCCCTCACCGCGCCGCACTGAGGAACCACCCCGCCACTATCGTGGCGGCGTGATCTGGATCGGCGTCGACATCGCGCTCGCGGTGATCGGGCTCGCCGTGCTGGCCGGCCTGGCGGTGCGGCTGTGGCGACAGGTGCGCCAGTTGGGCCGTGACGTCGCCGCAGCGGGCGAGCGGATCAGCGCCGCGAGCGACCAGCTCAACCGGATACCGCCGCGCGGGTAGCCACGCACGGTAGGGGTACGCCAGACCCGAACAGTCGTACACTGATGGTCTCGACCGAAAGAGGATCGTCATGGACATCGGCTGGCCAGAGATCGCGATCATTGCGGTCGTCATCCTGGTGCTCTTCGGTTCCAAGAAGCTCCCTGACGCTGCTCGCTCGCTCGGCCGCTCTATGCGGATCCTCAAGTCCGAGGTCAAGGGACTGCACGATGACGGCGCCGAGCCCGCGAAGCCGGAGCTGCCGGCCGCCGCGCCCGCCAGCCCGTCGCAGTCCGACCAGGTTGCCGCGGGCGATCGCGCCCAGACGCCGTAGCGTCGCGCTCGCCGGGCAGCACCGGTGAGGATGCCGCGCCCGGCTCGGGCGCACCGCTACCGCACTCCCGACGGCCGGATGACGCTGTCGGAGCACTTGCGCGAGCTGCGCTACCGGATCCTCATCTCGCTTGCGGCGATCGTCGTCACGACCATCGTCGCCTTCGTCTTTCACACCACGCTGCTGCACTGGCTGACGCATCCGTACTGCCAGCTGCCGGAGCGCTACCGCACCGTCCCCGGCAAGTGCACCCTGGTCGTGACCGGCGTGCTCGACGCGTTCACCGTCACGCTGAAGCTGTCGCTGTACGCCGGCGTGCTGCTCGCCGCGCCGGTCTGGTTGTTCCAGCTCTGGCGGTTCATCACGCCGGGCCTCTATGCCCATGAGCGCCGCTACGCGACCTCGTTCGTCGGTGCCTCGCTCGGGCTGTTCGCACTCGGTGCCGCGTTCGCCTACCTCACGTTGAGCAAGGGACTGCACTTCCTGCTGAGCTTCGCGACCGGCGGCGTTTCTTCGCTGCTGAGCTTCGACAGCTATCTGTCGTTCGTCGTGGCGATGGTGCTGGTCTTCGCGGTGTCGTTCGAGCTGCCGCTCCTCGTCGTCATGCTCAACCTGGTCGGCGTGCTGTCCGCCCATCGGCTGCGCGGCTGGTCGCGGGCGGTCATCTTCGGCATTTTCGTGTTTGCCGCGGTCGCGACACCGAGCCAAGATCCATTCACCATGCTTGCCCTGTCCGTGCCGATGTGCGTGCTCTACGGTCTTGCCGTAGTCATCGCGACGCTGCACGACCGGCGGGTCGCCCGCGGGGGCGACACGTCGATGTACGCCGGCCTCGCCGACGACGAAATTTCGCCGATCGACGACGAGACGGTGACCACGTGACGGACCGGGTCGCCTTGCTCGTCAACCCGACAGCGGGGAAGGGCCGGGCGGCGAGGGCCGTCGCCGACGTCGTCGAAGTGCTGCGTCAGGCCGGTGTCGACGCGTCCGTGCTGATCGGGCATGACGTTGCACACGCCGCGGCGATGGCCGACGAAGCGGTCGCCAGCGGTACCGCCGCGATCGTCGCGCTCGGTGGCGACGGGATGGTGAACCTCGCCCTGAACGCCGTTGCCGGCACCACCACCGCGCTGGGAATCATCCCGGCCGGCACCGGCAATGACCTGGCCGCGACGCTAGGCCTGCCGCTGAAGGATCCGGTGGCCGCCGCCCGTCACCTCACGACCCGGCTCGCTGTCGGCGGCGGCCGCCCGATGGATGCGGTCAAGGTGGGGGACCGGTGGTTCGGGTGCGTTCTCGGTGCCGGCTTCGACTCTCGGGTGAACGACCGCGCCAATCGGATGTCGTGGCCGCGCGGCCGGATGCGCTACAACCTCGCCATGCTCGCCGAGCTGCGGGTGTTCCGGCCGCTGCCGTTCCGCATCACCGTCGACGATGACGAGCCCTGGCAGACCGACGCGATGCTGGTCGCCGTCGGCAATGCCCGCTCGTACGGCGCCGGCATGCAGGTCTGCCCGAACGCCGATGTCACAGACGGACTCCTCGACATCACCGTGCTCGGTCCGGTGAGCAAGCCGGAGTTCCTGCGCGCCTTCCCGAAGGTGTTCAAAGGCACGCACATCAACCATCCCGCGGTGACGGTCCGCCAGGCCAAGCACGTGACCATCGACGCTCCCGGCGTCACCGCCTACGCCGACGGCGAGTTCCTCACGAACCTGCCCGCTCACTGCGAGTGCGTGCCGGGCGCCGTCACGATCCTCGGCTGACCCGCACTCCGTAGCCTGGAGGTCATGGCCAGCCCGGCAGAGCGGTACGCCGCGGCACGGCGTCGCAGCGGCCATCCGGCACTGACCGAGTTCGCCGCGACCTACGACTTCACTCTTGACGACTTCCAGCTGCGGGCCTGCGAGGCACTGGAGGCGGGTCACGGCGTCCTGGTCGCGGCCCCGACCGGCTCCGGCAAGACGCTGGTCGGCGAGTTCGCGGTGCACCTCGCGCTGGCGGGTGGCGGGAAATGCTTCTACACGACCCCGATCAAGGCGCTGTCGAACCAGAAGTTCCACGACCTGGTCGAGCGCCACGGCGCCGACCGGATCGGCCTGCTCACCGGCGACAACGCCGTCAACGGTGACGCCGACGTCGTCGTGATGACGACCGAAGTGCTCCGCAACATGCTCTACGCCGGGTCTCCAACCCTTGCCGGTCTCGACTACGTCGTCATGGACGAGGTGCACTACCTCGCCGACCGGTTCCGCGGCCCGGTCTGGGAAGAAGTCATCCTGCATCTGCCGCCCACGGTCACCGTGGTGTCGCTGTCCGCGACCGTCAGCAACGCGGAAGAGTTCGGCGCCTGGCTGCAGACCGTGCGCGGCGACACCACCGTCATCGTCGAGGAGCATCGGCCGGTGCCGCTGTGGCAGTCCGTGTTGGTGGGCCACCGGCTCTACGACCTGTTCGTCGACGAGGCGCAGCAGCAGGTCAACCCACAGCTGAGCCGGCTGGCCGCCGAGGAGGCGCGGTTCGACCGCATCAGGGGTGACCGGCGGCCGGTCAAAGGGTCCCGGCGGCCGCGCAGCCGAGTCAGCGTGGCGCGGCGACCGGAGGTCGTCGAACGGCTGGACCAAGCCGGCCTGCTGCCCGCGATCGTCTTCATCTTCAGTCGCGCCGGATGCGATGCCGCCGTCGGTCAATGCTTGCGCTCCGGCATCCGGTTGACCCAGCCGAGCGAGCGCCAGCAGATCCGACGCTACGTCGAGCACCAGGTCGCCGACGTGCCCGCCGAGGACCTGCGGGTGTTGGGTTACGGCGAGTTCGTCGAAGCCCTGGAACGCGGCGTTGCGGCGCATCACGCCGGCCTGCTGCCGCTGTTCAAGGAGATCGTCGAGGCGTTGTTCACTCGCGGCCTGGTGCGGGTTGTCTTCGCGACCGAGACGCTGGCGTTGGGCATCAACATGCCGGCCCGCAGCGTCGTACTCGAGTCGTTGGTGAAGTGGAACGGCGAGGCGCACGTCGACTTGACGCCGGGGGAGTACACCCAGCTGACCGGTCGGGCCGGTCGGCGCGGCATCGACATCGAGGGGCACGGCGTTGTGCTGTGGACGCCGGGTTTCGACCCGCGCCACGTCGCCGGCCTGGCGTCGACGCGAACCTATCCGCTCCGCTCGAGCTTCCGGCCGTCGTACAACATGGCGGTCAATCTGGTCGGCCAACTCGGCCGACCGCAGGCACGCGAGCTGCTGGAGTCGTCGTTCGCGCAGTTCCAGGCGGACCAGGCGGTGGTTGGCTTGGCCCGGCAGGTGCGCCGCAACAACGAGGCGCTCGCCGGTTACGCCGAAGCGATGCGGTGCGACCTCGGTGACTTCGCTGAGTACGCCGAGCTGCGGCGGTCGCTGACCGAGCGGGAGTCCGGCATGGCCCGGGAGCGCGCGGCCGAGCGTCGAGCGGCGGTCGCGGCCTCGCTTGAGCAGCTCAAGCCCGGCGACGTGATCATGGTGCCGTCCGGCCGCCGCGCCGGACTCGCCGTCGTGGTCGAGGCTCGGACCGGTGGGCGAAGTCCCGATCCAGTCGTGCTCACCATCGGTCGGCAGCTTCGGCGGCTGACGCCAGCGGACGTGACCGCGGCGGTGAAACCGCTGGACCGAATGCGAATACCGCGAACCTTCAACGCCCGCTCGCCCCAGTCACGTCGCGACCTGGCAGCGAGCCTGCGCAACCTCGGCCTGGACCAACAGGCAGCGCTGCGAACCGATCGGCGGCGCGCCGCCGCGGCCGACGACGCCGAGATCGCGCGGCTACGCGCAGCGATCCGGCAGCACCCGTGTCATGCCTGCCCGGACCGCGAAGACCATGCCCGCTGGGCCGAGCGCCATGCCCGACTCCGACGCGACACCGACGGGCTCGAGCGGCGGATGCAGAGCCGCACCGGCACGTTGGGCCGGATGTTCGACCGGGTGTGTGACGTGCTGACATCGCTGCGCTACCTCGAGGACGACGCGGTCACGCCGCGCGGGCAGTTGTTGGCCCGGCTGTACTCGGAGGCGGACCTCGTCGTCGCCGAGGCGCTGACCGCCGGCCTTTGGGATTCCCTCGATCCCGCCGAGCTGGCTGCGGTTGTCTCCGCGCTGGTCTACGAGACCCGACGCGACGATGAGCCGGCGCCGCGGATGCCGCCGGGCCGCTGCCGGCAGGCGCTGGCAGAACTGGCGTCGCTGACGGAGGAGCTGCGCAACGCCGAGGCCGATGTCGGCCTGGACTTCCTGCGCCCGCCGGACCCGGGGTTCGCCTGGACCGCGTGGCGCTGGGCCAACGGGCACCCGCTCGATGCGGTGCTGAGCGAGAGCACGCTCGGACCCGGCGACTTCGTCCGGTGGACAAAACAGCTGATCGACCTGCTCGACCAGATTCACGGTGCCACGGCCGCCGACAGCCCGGTGCGCCGCCGGGCGCGGGAGGCGATGACCGCGCTCAACCGCAGCGTCGTCGCTTACTCCGGCGTCGCCTGAGCCGCGCGCTGCAGCGCAGTGACCAGCCGGGTCATCGCCGACGCCAGGCCCCACCGCTCGGCCAGCATCGCCACATC
>DASZPL010000135.1:0-100246 GCA_035550315.1 Mycobacteriales bacterium
ACCGCCAGGCCGGCCGAGCCGGTGGCGCAGCCCGAGCCCACGGCGCCCGCGGCCCGGCGGCGGGTCAGCGCGCCGGCGGGCGCGCCGTGGCAGCCGGTGCCCGTGCCACCGCCGACGTACTCCCTCATGCCACCCGCCCCCGCGCGGCCGCGGCGCGAGGCGATCGAAGAACCGCTGCTGCCACCCGTCGAGCCGACGGTGGACCTCGTCGGTGATTCGCTGGAGCTCGAGGAGATCCTCGATCGCCGCTGGGCCGTCAACGATTGATCGATCCAGCGCCCGCGAACCTGTCGCGCTCTCACATCGCTCAGGCGTCGTCGCGACATTAGACTCGTCGCGGTCGAGGGGCTGTGGCGCAGTTGGTAGCGCGCTTCGTTCGCAACGAAGAGGCCAGGGGTTCGAATCCCCTCAGCTCCACTCATGTGATGTCGCGAGACATCCCGGACTCCTGTCGCAGGACATCCCGGACAAGGTTCGGTCTTGTGTACTCGTGTCCAGCTTTACGCTCGGCAACTGATGAATCGCATTATCCGGGTCATCGCTGCCCTCGGTACCGGGGCGACCCTAGCTGCGTGCGGCAGTGGGACGCAGGGATCTCCTTCTGGAAGTAGGCCCCCGGTCGAGCGTTCCGCGCAGCCGACGACCTCTGCGGGGACCGTGGCATGCAAGTCGGGCCAACTGAAAGCGACGGTCGTGGGGCCTGGCGGCGCAGCCGGCGTCGCCAGTTATGTGCTGTCCGTGAGAAACGTCGGATCAGACTGTGCGCTCGGTGCGATCCCTGCGACCCTTCACGCGGCCAATTCATCGGTCCATAGGCGAATTCCCATCCGCGTGAGGCTCGGGCGCCATCCAACCGAGCGCCTCGATCTTGGCGGCCGTTCCGCCACCGCTTACACCACGATCCGGGCGGCGACGGGCTGTTCCGGCGAAGGTTCTGAACGTTTCAACGCACTTGTTCTGACGCTCCGCGGGGGTGGTTCACTGCGAGCGCGCTATAGCCACGGGCCCGAACCGCAAGATCGGGACATTGAGCTGCCGTGTCACGTCACCGTCGATGTGCTCCGGTTAGCGCATGGATCCCGGGAGTAACGGTGGCTTCGAGGACGTCGTCCTCTAGCGGTGGGATGCGACCGATCGAGGCACACTGTCGTGGTGGTTGCCGGTCGGGCGTTGGCCGCGGCGACTGTCACGTCGATCCTTGTTGCTGGATGCTCCGCGCACCCGGGTCAGATCCATCTCTTCGGACGCACCTATAACCGTGGTGATGGGCCGATGTCGCTGTCGGCCCTTCACCATCGCCTCGGGCTCGGCGTGGTCATCGTGGCGCATGGCAAACAAGTTGCCGGTCAACGAGGGACGTACGTTCCGACGGTGGTCGCGCTGCGGGAGGGGTCCCGCTACTTCGTGTACGCCCTCAGCGGCGGGCCGTGAGCGTCAACCAATCCAAGCTCCTACTGGCAGCAGACGGTTGCGCCTTGCTCGTCCTTGGCGCAGCAGGTGCCGTCGCCCGCCACGACCGATAGGTCGCGGTCGGTCTGGCCTTCGAGCTCGGGATTGGCGTCGCCAAGAACGACGTAGTGCTCCCACTGCTCGCCATCGGGGGCGGTGACCCAGAACTTGTCCTGTACGGCGTAGCAGCACGTGGTGTTCTGCTCGGTGCCGACGGCCAGGCCAACGTTCGCCAGTCGGGACTGGTGCGACGCGACCTCGGCACTTGACTCGACCTCGACGCCGAGATGGTTGAGGCTGCCGCCGGATCCGGGGTTCTCGAGCAGCACGAGCTTCAACGGCGGCTCCGCAATCGCGAAGTTGGCATATCCCGGCCGCCGCTTGGCCGGCGCGGTGCCGAAAAGCTTGCTGTAGAAGGCGACGGCCTCGTCGACGTCGTCGACGTTGAGGGCGAGCTGCACGCGGGACATTACGGCTCCAATCCTGGCGTTCGGCTCGGTCCACCTTGCAGGTTGAATTGATATCTGTCAATATAGACGCATGTCGAAACTAGCCCTGGACGCGCCGCCGGTCGAAGGCGCACTCGCGTGCTGCACGCCGATCGGCGTCGACCCGATGAGCGCAGACCAGGCCGAGTCGATCGCGTTGCTGCTGAAGGCGCTGGCCGATCCGGTCCGGCTGCGACTGATGTCGCTGATCGCCGCGACCGACGAAGCCTGCGTCTGCGACCTGACCGCACCGTTCGAGGTCTCGCAACCGACCATCTCCCACCACCTGCGCGTGCTCCGCGAAGCCGGGCTGGTCGACAGCGAGCGGCGAGGGACCTGGGTCTGGTATCGCGCGAGACGCGAGGCGCTCGACGCCGTCGCCGGACTGTTCGGCGAGCGATCGGCGCGCGCGTGAAGCAGCCCGCGCGGCAGTGGCTCGCCGAGTTTCTCGGCACCGGGCTGCTGGTGGGAGTCGTGGTCGGCTCGGGCATCGCGGCGCAAACCCTGAGTCGCGACGTCGGCCTGCGGCTGCTGGAAAACGCGGTGGCGACGGCGGCCGGCTTAGCGGTGCTCATCCTGATCTTCGGGCCGATCAGCGGGGCGCACTTCAACCCGGTGGTGTCGGCAATCGACTGGTGGCTGGGGCGCCGCAGCGGCGACGGGCTGTCTGGTCGCGGCGTGCTCTGGTACGCCGCCGCTCAGGCGTCGGGCGCCATCGCCGGCGCGATCCTTGCCAACCTGATGTTTGCCAAGGCCGCGGTCGCCTGGTCGCAGCACCACCGGACGGCGCCGCACCTCTGGCTCGGCGAGGTGGTCGCGACGGTCGGCCTGCTGCTGGTCATCGTGGCGCTTGCCCGCAGCGGGAAGACAACTCAGACGCCGTGGGCGGTGGGCGCCTACATCGGCGCGGCGTACTTCTTCACCTCGTCGACCGGCTTCGCCAACCCGGCGGTCACAGTCGGGCGCGCCTTCACCGACAGCTTCGCCGGCATCGCCCCGATCTCGGTTCCGGGTTTCGTCGGATCAGAGCTGGTCGGAGGCGTGGTGGCTGTTGGTCTGTTGGCGCTGCTCTATCCCGCGGCGCCAACCGTCGCGGCCGACCTTGTCGTTCCCGCGGTCGAGCGAGCCTGAGGTGGCCGAGCTTCCGGTTGTCCTGTTCGTGTGCGTCCACAATGCCGGGCGCTCCCAGATGGCGGCCGCCCTGCTGGAGCGGTACGCCGCCGGTCGGATCCGGGTGCTCAGTGCAGGTTCGGAGCCGGCCGACCAGGTCAACCCAGCCGTGCTCGCCGCGATGCGGGAAATCGGCGTCGACCTGGCTGCGGAGCGCCCGAAGCTGCTGACGACCGACGCGGTTCACGCCGCCGACGTCGTGATCACCATGGGGTGTGGCGACGCTTGCCCGGTCTTCCCTGGCAAGCGCTACCTCGACTGGCAGCTGAGTGACCCGGCGGGCCGCACTATCGATGAGGTGCGACCGATCCGCGACGAGATCGATAGTCGTGTCCAGCAACTGGCGAGTGAGTTGGTCGGCGAGTCGGCGTAGCCCGGCATCCACGTCGGCCGGCCCGGGCGTCTGCGGCTGCCGGCGGCTGTAACGGACCTCGCCGTGCGCACATCCGCCGGCTCGATCGACGGCGGACCACCGCGGTGCTCCCGCCCGCTATCTTTTGGGTACCGGACTTGCCCAAGTCCGAGCGCCGCAGTTGGGGCACCTGACGAATTTTTGCCCGCCAAAGCGATGAGGCATCAGTGTGGCCGTGAGCGGCGAGAGGCTGAAGCTATGGCCGCAGCTCGCGCATCGCCAGTCACATCGGCGCGCGAACACGAGTTGTGTCGCAAACACCACGGCGACGATGACTATCGGAATCAGCGCTTTGTCCATCGTGAGCGTTTCCGGAGAGTTTCTATCGATGTCGAAGCTATCTCTGGACGACGAGCCACCAGTGGATGATGCGCTCCCACTTGCCTCCGAACCGCTGTAGGGCCTCGACGGCGAACCGTTGCATCGCGATACTCAGCCTCATCTATCGACACTTCCAGTGACAGGACGGTCAGCGCATGCATGACATCGTCATCACCGGCGGGACCGTTATCGACGGGACTGGTTCGGCACCATTCACCGCCGACGTTGCGATCGCCGACGGTCGGGTTGCCGAGGTCGGAAAGGTCAGCGGTGACGCGCGGCAGCGCATCGATGCGAACGGCGCACTGGTCACGCCAGGGTGGATCGACGTCCACACCCACTACGACGGGCAGGTCACGTGGGACGACGCGCTGGAGCCATCGGCGGCGAACGGCGTAACGACGCTGGTGATGGGCAACTGCGGCGTCGGGTTCGCGCCGGTGCGCCCGACCGACCACGACGCGCTGATCGACCTGATGGAGGGCGTCGAGGACATCCCCGGCACGGCGCTGTCGGTCGGCATGCCGTGGGGGAAGTGGGAGACCTTCGGCGAGTACCTCGACCTGCTCGCCGCTCGGCAGTACGCCGTCAACATCGCCGCTCAGGTCGCGCACGGCGCGGTCCGCTTCTACGTGATGGGAGAGCGCGGCGCGGCGAACGAAGACGCGTCGGCCGAGGACCTCGAGGCGATGGCGCAGGTCGTGGCCGACGCGATGGCGGCCGGCGCCGTCGGCTTCACGACGTCACGCACGGTCGGTCACCGCGCCCGGTCGGGGCGACCGGTGCCGGGGACGTTCGCGGCGGAGACCGAGCTGCTGGCGATCGCGGAGGCGATGCGGTCGTCCGGCCACGGCGTGTTCGAAGCCATCGTCGCCGGCACCATCGGCAGCCTCGAACCGCTCGGCGGCGAGCGGGCGACGATGCTCGAAGAGCTGCCGAAGTTGCGCGCGGTCGCCGAGGCGAGCGGGCGGCCGGTGACGTTCACGGTGGCGCAGCTGTTCGAAGACCCCGACAACTGGCGCGCGGTGCTCGACGAAGCGACCGCCGCGTCGGCCGCGGGTGCGACCCTCCGGCCGCAGGTGATCCCGCGCTCGGTCACCGTGATGACCAGCCTCGACACCTACCACCTGTTCATGTTCCGGCCGACGTACCGGGCGATCGCCGACCTGCCGCTGGCCGCGCGGGTGGTGGAGATGCGCAAGCCGGAGGTGCGCGCCGCGATTCTGTCGGAGACCGACGCGCTCGACGGTCAGCCCAACGGCGCGGCCGCGCTGATGATGCTGTTCGCCAACGCGCTGCCGGTGACGTTCCCGCTGACCGAGCCGATTCAATACGAGCCGGCCTTCGACTCCTCCGTCTTCATGCAGGCGCTCGGCCTTGGCATCGACGCGCCCGCCCACATGTACGACCTGCTGCTGGCCGACGAGGGCCGGGCGTTCTACGCCGTGCTCGGCTCGAACTACGTCGCCGGCAACCTCGAGGTCTGCCGCGACATGATGCTCGACCCCAACACGGTGACCGGGCTGAGCGACGCCGGCGCCCACGTCAACCTGATCTCCGACTGCTCGGCCTCGACGTTCCACCTGACCCACTGGGGCCGCGACCGGACGGCGGGCGAGCTGCTGCCGGTCGAGCTGCTGGTGCACAAGCTGACCGGGTCCAACGCCGACCTGTACGGGTTCAGCGACCGGGGCACCGTGGCGGTCGGCAAGCGCGCCGACCTCAACGTCATCGACTTCGAGCGGCTGCGGATCCGCGCACCCGAGCTGCGCTACGACCTGCCGGCCGGCGCGAGCCGGATCCTGCAGGCGGCCGAGGGGTACGTCGCCACGCTGGTCAACGGCGCGGTCACCCGGCAGCACGACGCCGACACCGGAGTTCGTCCGGGGCGCCTGGTCCGCGGCGCCGCGGCGGCGTAACCGAGGCACTGGGGACTGGGGGCATCACGTCGGGGTCGTGGCGGGCGCGCGGCGTCTGGGCGACGCTCGGACTGCTCGCCGCGAGCGCCGTCACGGTGGCGCCGGCCGGCCACGCCGCTGACGTTGGCCGCTCGGCGGTCACCGTCGTCGCGGCACCGCACGGCACCGGCAGCGCCTGCACGTTCGCGAAGCCCTGCGGGCTGCGGCGCGCGCAGGCGGTCGCGCGTCGCGCGATCCGGTCAATGCAGAGTGACGTCGACGTCGTCCTCACCGGCGGCACGTACCACCTCAGCCGGCCGTTCCGGCTGACAACCGCCGACTCGGGCCGCCACGGCTTCCGCACCGTCTATCGCGCTGCGGCCGGAGCGCATCCGGTGCTCAGCGGCGGTCGCCCGCTGACCGGGTGGCGCCGGGTCCGCGGCAGCGCGAACGTCTGGTCGGTGCGGGTGCCGGCGGGCTTCGACACCCGCCAGTTTTACGTCAACGGCCGCCCGCTGCCGGTCGCGTCGGGACTGCCGCCAGCCACCGGCTTCGTGCAGACCTCGACCGGCTTTCTCGCCACGTCGACGGCGATGGCGCACTGGCCCGACCCGACCAGCATCGCCGCGGTGTTCCACGGCGGCAACGGGCCGTGGACCGAGACGTCGTGCAACATCGCCGCGATCCACGGCCGGGTCATCACCATGGCGGAGCCCTGCTGGGACAACCTGCACCTGAAGGCACTCGGCGTGCAGGAGCTGGCCTGGGTCGACGACCCGATGGGCGGCTTCGGCGGCCTCGCTCCGTGGAAGAGCCCGACCCGGTTCGAGAACGCCTACCCGCTGCTCAGCCCCGGCCACTGGACCATCGACCGGACCACGCACACCATCTACTACGAACCGGCCCGCGGCCGCCGACCCGCGAACCAGTCCATCGTCGTACCGGCACTGCAGACGCTGCTGAGCGTCACCGGCAACCACCGGCACGCCGCGCACGACATCACGATCCGCGGCCTGCGCTTCGAGTACGCCGGGTGGACCGCGCCGAGCGGCCGCAACGGCTTCGCCCAGATGCAAGCCGACTGGTATCTGCGCGGGACGAAGGCGAACGTCCGGCAGGGGACCTGCCAGTACTCCCACCCGAAGGGCAGCTGCCCGTTCGCGTCGTGGGCCAGGACGCCGGCGAACGTCGTGCTGAAGTCGACCCGCGACGTCGCCGTCGTCCGCAACACCTTCCGTCACCTCGGCGGGGCCGGCCTGGACGTGTACGACGGCAGCCGGCACGACCTGGTGCAGGGGAACGAGTTCACCGACATCGCCGCCTCGGCGATCCAGCTCGGCAGCACCGACGACCCGGTGCCGGGCAAGCGGGGCGTGCTCGAGCGCGGCAACATCATCGCCGACAACTACATCCATCACGTCGCCATCGGCTACCGCGGCGGTGTCGGCATCTGGCTCGGCTACACCCAGCGGTCTCGGGTCGTGCACAACCAGCTCGACCACCTGCCCTACACCGGCATCTCGGTCGGCTGGGGCGGCTGGCACGCGAACGTGCTCAAGAACACCGACCACAACCTCAACGCCCACAACGTGGTCGCCGACAACCTGCTGTTCGACTACATGAGCACGCTCGGCGACGGCGGCGCGATCTACACCAACGGCTCGCAGGCTTCGTCGTGGGCGACCGCGATGCAGATCACCGGCAACGTGGCCTACAACGGCACCAACACCGACTTCAGCCTCTACACCGACGCCGCCAGCCAGTACATCCGGATCAACAAGAACTTCGTGTACTTCCAGCCGTTCGACTCGTTCAACTCGGGCGGCTGCCACACCGTCGGTCACATCCGCTTGTACGACAACGTCTTCGCACCCGGCGGCCCGCTCTACCCCTGCTTCATCTACACGGACATCACGCGCTGGCACAACACGACGGTCTGCGAAGACCCGCCGCCGTCGCAGGCGCCCGGCGACATCCTCGCGACCGCCGGGCTCGAGGCCGGCTTCCGGGACCTGGTGCAGGCGCGACGACCGGCGGTGAACCTCGTCGGTCCGACCGACATCGCGGCGAAGGGTGACCGGGTGCTGATCAGCGGCAGCGGCTTCCGGCCTGGCGCGGTCGTCCGGTTCGGCGGCAAACCGGCCGTCACAATCCGTGCCCTGTCGGCGAACTACCTGATCGCGCAGGCGCCGCCCGGCACGGGCAAGGTGCCGGTCACCGTGACGACCGCCGCCGGCACGAGCCGGGGCACGCGATCGAGCCAGGTCACCTACCAGCCGCACCCGCTGCCCTGCATCGACTACCTCGGCACCGGGCTGACCACCGCGCTGTTGTCGTAGTTCACGCGAACCGGCGGCGCAGCTCGGCGGCCACGTCCGCCGGCCCGGGCATGGCGGCGATCTCGGCGGCGGCGCGTCCGGCCGCCGAGCGGTACGCCGGGTCGTCGAGCACCTTGTGCACCGCCGCGCGCAGCGACTCGCTCGTCACCTCGCCGGGCTGCAGCGATATCGCGATGCCCGCGCGTTCGAGTGCGACCGCGTTGCTGAAGTTGTCGGCGCCTTGCGGGATCGCGACCTGCGGCAAGCCGTGAGCGATCGCGCCGAACATCGTTCCCGAGCCGGCGTGGTGCACCACCGCGGTGCATGACGGCAGCAGCTCGGCCTGCGGCACGAACCGCTCTACCCGGGCGTTCGGCGGGACCGGCTCGAGCGCCGCCGGGTCGTTGTTGCGGCCGACCGTGACGACGACGTCGACCGGCTCGCCCGCCAGGCCGTCAAGCGCCGCCCGGAAGATGCTCGAGTCGACGTTCGAGAAGGTGCCGAGCGTGACGTAGACGGTCGGGCGCTCGGGCCGACTGGCTGATCGCCCGGGCGGGTCGGTCGGCCGCAGCAACAGGACGTCGCCGTGCGGCACCTCGGCCGGCTCGATCGAGGGCGGGCACACGGCGATGGTGGCGTCGCCGTACACGCCGCCGTCGGCCGGGATGTCGTGGCCGAACGACCGCCACAGCGGGGAGAGCGCGTCCGCGGCGAGGTGCAGCACGTCGAGCGGGATGCGGGGACCCACCAAGTGGTGCACCGCCGCCGCGTCGAGCAGCCGCGTCGCCAGGGGACCGGCGAACGCCAGGTAGTCGTAGAGCACGAGGTCGGGTTGCAGCGCACGTCCCGCGTCGAGGACGCCGTCGATCATGTCGTCGGCCGCGATCTCGCCGAACAGCCGCGGCGTGAAGTAGTAGGCGATCCGGCCCGGCGGCACCCCGTCGCCCGCCGTACCGCGGATTCGTCCGTTCAGCCGCTCGAACCACACACCCAGGCCACCACCGGCCGGGTGAAACGCGGCCCCGGTCGAGGCGATCGGGTCGCGGGCGTCCTCGCCGGTCGCAACGACGACCTCGTCGCCGCCGTCCACCAGCTGGCGCAGCAATGGCAGCAGTGGCGTCACGTGGCCGGCTTGCGGGATGCACGTGACCAGGACCTTCATGCCGCCGAGCGTGCCAGACACCGACGGAGGGTCGCAGCGGAACCTAACCGCCGCGCCAGGCCGGAGCGAGCGGATCTTCGACGCGAAAAACCATCACTTCGGGCCATAGCGCCGGGATTCGGCGTTTCCGATGCTGGAACGACATCGATTAGCGACGGGGAGACGCCGTATGACCACTGCACGGACCGCCGCCCGGCCGATCGTGCCGGAGCAGGCCATTCCGGGCAACCAGCGGCGCGGTTCGATGCCGGACGCGATCGAAGCGACTCCCGACTTCTACGAGCAGCTGCTCGAAGCCGCGCCGGACGGCATCGTCGTGGTCGACGACACCGGCACCATCCTGCTGGCCAACCGCAAGGCGGAAGCGTTGTTCGGCTGGCCTCGCGACGAGTTGCTCGGAAAGTCGCTCGAGACGCTCGTGCCGCATCGCGCGCGACCCAGCCATCCGACCCACCGCAGCGGTTACATGCAGGATCCACGCAACCGGCCCATGGGCTCGGGCCTGGAACTGACCGCGCTGCGCGCGGACGGCAGCGAGTTTCCGGTCGACATCAGTCTCAGCCCGCTCGTGACCGAAGTCGGCACCTACGTGTCGGCCGCTGTACGGGATGCCACCGACCGGAAGCAGACCGAGCTGGAGCTTCGCGCGGCGAACACCCGGCTGCGCGACGCGGTGTCGGACCTGGAGGGCCGCTCCCGGGACATGGCCGCGCTGTCGCGGGCCAGCCAGGTGATGCAGAGCTGCTCGCGGCTGGACGAGGCGCTCCAGGTGATCGCCCGCGCTGCGGCGGGCTTGTTCGAAGGCGTGCCGGGCGGCGTCTACGTGCTCAACGACGAGCGCGGGTTGCTGGAGTCGGCCGCCATTTGGGCCGGCCTGCCGCCGAGCGAGCCGTTCCGCCCGGAGGACTGCTGGGCGCTGCGGACCGGGCACGTTCACCTGCTCGGCGACGACGAGCTTGCCCTGCCGTGCAACCACGTGCCGCACCCGACCGAGTGGGCGGTCTGCGTGCCGCTGGTGGCGCAGAGCGAGATGCTCGGCGTCGTCCACCTGCTGGCGCCGGAAAGCCGGCCGGAGCCCGGGTACCTGCATCGCGTGCAGGAGATCGCCACCTTGGTGCGCGACCAGTGGAGCCTCACACTGGCCAACCTGCGACTGCGCGACACGTTGCGCGACCAGTCCATCCGCGACCCGCTGACCGGGCTGTTCAACCGGCGGTTCCTCGACGAGTTCCTCGATCGCGAGCTGCAGCGGGCGCGGCGGCGCGGTCATGCGGTCACGCTCGGCTTGCTCGATTTGGATCACTTCAAGCTGTTCAACGACACCCACGGACACCACGGCGGCGACACCGTGCTCCGCGACCTCGGCCGCTACCTGCTCGAAGGCACCCGCGGCGAGGACGTGGTCGCGCGGTTCGGCGGCGAGGAGTTCGTCGTCGTCATGCCGGACACCAACGTCGACGACGGGATGGTGCGGATCGCGGCGCTCGCCGAAGGCTGGCGGCATCGCTGCGCCGACGGCGGCAGCGTGTTGCAGCCGTTCCCGACGATCTCGATCGGCGTCGCCGACTACCCGACGTTCTCGGAGAGCGCGCACGAGTTGCTGGGCGCTGCCGACCGCGCGCTCTACCGCGCGAAGCAGGACGGCCGCGACCGCCTGGTGCTCGCCGGGACGACGGCCTAGTCGGCGCTACGCGGCGCGGTAGATGACGAACGACGCCGCGACGTACTGGCAGACGAACGCCGCCACCGTGCAGGCGTGGAAGATCTCGTGGAAGCCGAACCACCGCGGGCTCGGGTTTGGCCGGCGCAGCCCGTAGACCAGCCCGCCGACGGTGTAGAGGCCGCCGCCCACGACGATCAGCGTGAACGCCGGGACACCGGTGCCGTGCAGCAGCTGTGGCACGAACAACGCCGCTGCCCAGCCCAGTCCGACGTACAGCGGGACGTAGAGCCAGCGAGGCGCAGCCACCCAGAACACCCGGAAGAAGACGCCGACCAGCGCCGTGCCCCAGACCGCTGCCAGGACGGCGATCCGGTCGTCGCCGTGCAGCGCGAGCACCGCGAACGGCGTGTAGGTCCCGGCGATCAGCAGAAAGATGTTGGCGTGGTCGAGCCGCTTCAGCCGGCGCTCGATCACCGGTGACCAGTTGCCGCGGTGGTAGATGGCGCTGGTCGTGAACAGCAGCACCGAGGTGACGACGTACGCCGCCGCGGCGCCGGCCGCGGGCCCGGTCGGCGCGAGCGCGATCAGGACGACGCCGGCCGCGAGCGCGATCGGCGAGGTCACGGCGTGCGACCAGCCGCGCAGCCGCGGCTTTGCCGCTGCGACGACGTCGCCGGCGCGGTCGACCGCTCGCTGTCCGGCTTGCAGCGCGGCAGCGGCGAGGTCGCGGGGTTCGGTCATCACGACTTTCGGTCGGGGAACGCCCCCCATTGTTGCCTGACCGCGCGGCGGCCACACCAGGGACCGCGAAATCACAGCAAGGGCGCAGTGACCTCTCAGCAAGCATTCAGCCCGCGCGTGCACCTTCGGGTACAGGTCAATAACCCGGAGGGTGAAATGAGCGACCTGTTCTGGCCGCCGGTGTCCGGCGGCGACGAGGACGGCGGGCGAAGCGAGCGCGCTGACGAGCCTGTCGGCGCGACCGCCGCCGAGCATCGCACCGAGCCACTGTTTGCCGAGCCGCTCGCCGGTGGCGCCGGTGGCGGCGGCGACGCAGGGCCGACCTGGCAGCGCAGCGAACCGCCGAGCGACGGCCCGCGTCGGCGCTGGGGCGTGCTGCCGGTCGCGGCCATCACGGCGTTCGTCTTCGGCGCCGGCGGGGTTGCCGTCGGCGCTGAGCTGATCAACAACGGCGGCTCCGACAACCCGCCGTCGGCCGGGCTGTCGGTGTCGACCGCGAGCCCGACCTCGCTGGCAACGATCCCGCGCTCCTACGCGAAGGTCGCCGCTCAGGTGTTGCCGTCGGTGGTGTCGATCAACGTCACGACCTCCGGTGGCGGTGACAGCGGCTCCGGCGTCGTGGTCCGCTCGAACGGCTACATCCTGACCAACAACCACGTCGTGTCGGCTGCCGGCAACGGCGGTTCGGTGTCGGTCACGTTCAACGACGGGTCCACCAGCAAGGCGTCGATCGTCGGCACCGATCCGCTCGACGACCTCGCGGTCATCAAGGTGGACAAGAGCGGCCTGACGCCGGCCAACCTCGGCGACAGCGCGCAGCTGCAGGTCGGCGACCCGGTGCTCGCGGTCGGCTCACCGCTCGGCCTGAGCGGCACCGTGACGTCGGGCATCGTGTCCGCCCTGAACCGTCCGGTGCAGACCCAGGAGGAGACACCGCAGCAGCAGAACCCGTTCGGCTTCGGCTTCGGCAACGGCGGCTCGCAGCAGCAGTCGCAACCCACGGTGATCGACGCGATCCAGACGGACGCGGCGATCAACCCGGGCAACTCCGGCGGCGCCCTGGTGAACATGGCCGGTCAGGTGATCGGCATCAACTCGGCGATCGCCACCCTCGGCAGCTCCGACCTCGGCGGGCAGAGCGGCAACATCGGCGTCGGCTTTGCGATCCCGATCAACCAGGCGCGCACGATCGCCGGCGAGCTGATCAACACCGGTCACGCCGAGCACCCGCTGCTCGGGGTCACGCTGACCGACGCGACCAACAGTGACGGCAGTACCCGCGCGGTCGTGCACTCGGTGACGTCGGGCGGGCCGGCGGACAAGGCCGGCATCAAGGCAGGCGACGTCATCACCGCGGTCGACGGCCAGGCGACCGAAGGCGCGGACGCCGTCATCGCCGACGTCCGCTCGCATCAGCCGGGCGAGCGGGTGACGGTCACCGTTGAGCGCGGCGGCTCGACCAAGCACTTCACCGTGACGCTGACGCAACAGTCATCGCAAAATGGATAGATGACCAAAATGGATAGATGACAGCGGGTTCGCAGGTGCTCGTGGTCGATGACGATCCGCAGTTGCGCGACGCATTGACCCGAGCCCTCGAACTCGACGGCTACCAGGTCAGCACCGCGAGCAACGGGGTGAAGGCGCTGGAGTCGATCGGCCAGCGCCGGCCCGACGTGATGGTGCTCGACGTGATGATGCCGTACGTCGGCGGGCTCGACGTCTGCCGGACGTTGCGGGAACGCAAGGACCCGCTGCCGATCCTGGTGCTCACCGCCCGTGACGAGGTGGACGACCGGGTCGCCGGGCTCGACGCCGGCGCGGACGACTACCTGACCAAGCCGTTCGCGCTGGAGGAGCTGCGCGCGCGGCTGCGCGCGCTGCTGCGTCGTACCGCGCCGCCCGACGACGGCGCGGACGAGGTCCTGGAGTACGACGACCTGGTGGTGGACGTCGCCGCCCACACTGCGCACCGCAGCGACCGGTCGATCGACCTGACCCGCACGGAGTTCGCGCTGCTGGAGCTGTTGCTGCGCAACGCCGGCCGGCCGTTGCCGCGCGAGACCATCATGGAGCGGGTCTGGGGCTGGGAGTCCGAGCCGACCAGCAACTCGCTCGAAGTCTTCATCGGCTACCTGCGGCGCAAGACCGAGTCCGCCGGTGAGCCGCGGCTGATTCACACCGTGCGCGGCGTCGGCTACGTGCTCCGGCACGAGCCATGACCGGTCCGGTTCCGCTCGTCCGCCGGCGGCTCGCCGCCGTCGACGAACGCTGGCGCGGCACTCCGATCCGCACCCGGCTCACCGCCGCGGCCGCGCTGGCCGCCACCGTGACGATCGTCGCCGTCGTCGCGGTCGCCTACGTCGCGGTCCGTCATGAGCTGCTCGGCAACATCGACAGCGAGCTGCGTCACCAGGCCGCCGACGTCCACCTCGTGCAGACGACCGGCATCAACGGGCCGCAGGTCTCCGTGCCGAACGACATCGGCCACGTCGAGGGCTACGTGCAGGCGATCGACAACCGGGGCGGCGTCCAGTCGGTGTCGGTGACGTTGCCGGTGACGGCCAAGGATCGCGACATCGCCGGCGGCCACGGCGACGCCTGGCTGCGGACCACCGTCGTACAGGGCGTGCCGATGCGCATGCTGACCGTGCCGACCCGCTTCACCGGGGTCGCCATCCAGGTCGCGCTGCCGCTCACCGCGACCGACAGCCAGCTGCACAAGGTCCGGATCGCGTTTTTGATCCTGGCGCTCTGTGGCTTCGGCCTGGTGGTGCTCGGCAGCTGGTTCGTCGTCCGCCGCACGATGCGGCCGGTCGCGCGGTTGACCGAGGCGGCCGAGCAGATCGCCGTCACCCGTGACCTGACCACCCGGATCGAGTCGTACGGCGACGACGAGCTCGGTCGGCTCGCGTCGACGTTCAACGGCATGCTCGATGCGCTGGAGCGGTCGCTCGGCCAGCAGCGGCAACTGATCCTCGACGCCAGTCACGAGCTGCGCACGCCGCTGGCGAGCCTGCGCACGAACGTCGAGGTGCTGCACGACGTCAACCGGCTCACCCCGGAGCAGCGGCGTTCGCTGCTCGACGGCATCGTCACCCAGCTCGACGAGCTGACCGCGCTCGTCGCCGATGTGGTCGAACTGGCGCGGGGCGAGGCGCCGGCGACCGCGCAACGCGAAGTGGCGTTCGACGAGCTGGTCATCACGGCGACCGAGCGCGCGCGCCGTCACTGGCCGCAGGTGGTGTTCATGCTCGCGACCGAGCCGGCGACGGTGCGCGGCATCCCGGCGCGGTTGGACCGCGCCGTCGCCAACCTGCTCGACAACGCCGGGAAGTTCAGTCCGCCGGGCAGTGTCGTCGACGTGACGCAGACCGCCGACGGCACGCTGTCGGTGGCCGACCGTGGTCCCGGGGTGCCGCCGGACGCGTTGCCGCACGTGTTCGACCGGTTCTACCGAGCCGACGAGGCGCGAGCGCTGCCCGGCTCCGGGCTCGGCCTCGCCATCGTCAAGCAGGTCATCGACGGCCACGGCGGGACGGTCACCATGACCAACCGGCCGGACGGCGGCGCCGTGGTGCAGGTCTCGTTGCCAGTGATCGACAACGACGACGTCGCTGAGGGGAACGCTGAGGTGCTGACCGAATCGGCGCCCGTCGTCACCTGACCGCGCCGTACGCTTCAGGCGTGTCGTGGGTGCAGCACGTTTCGTGGCTGCGGCTGAACGTGCACAGCGCGACCCTGCTCGCCGCCTTGATGTTCGGGTTGTCGGCGTTGACGAGGCTGTTGCCGGCCCACGTCGGCGTGGGTGTCGTCCAGCCGCGGCGCTGGCCGCGGTTCGTCAGCGCCGCGGCGTTTGAAGTCGGGCTGGTCTGCGCCTTGTTTGCGCTGTGGCAGGTCGCGAACCGGCTGGCGCACGGGCACATCAGCGGCGGGCTCGCGACCGGCCGCTGGATCTGGCACATCGAGCGCGTCATGCATCTGCCCAGCGAGGTCGACGCGCAGCAGCTGATCCTCGGCCACCCCTGGCTGGTCCAGGCGATGAACTACTACTACGACACCGTCCACATGACCGCGATGGCACTGTTCCTCGTCTGGTTGTGGCTGCGCCACCGCGACCGCTACCGGTTCGTGCGCAACATCGTCGTGGCGTTCACGGGCATGTCGCTCCTCGTGCAGATGATGGCGGTGGCTCCACCGCGGCTGATCGGCGGCGTCGGCCTGATTGACACCGCGCAGCAGTACGGCCAGTCGGTCTACGCCGCGTTCCCCGCCAACATCGCCGACCAGTACGCCGCCATGCCGTCGATCCACGTCGGCTGGGCGGTGCTGATCTCGGTCGCGATCGTCGCGTGCAGCACGAGTCGCTGGCGCTGGCTGGCGCTGCTGCACGCCGCGATCACTAGCTTCGTCGTGGTCGCGACCGCGAACCACTACTGGCTCGACGGCATCGCCGCCCTCGGCCTGCTGGGGCTTGCCTGGCTGATCGCGCTCGGCATCGACCACCTCCCCCTCCCCACCCCCGCGATGATCATGAGCGGTTTCGCAAGAAATCGCCCGGCAGCTGCGAAACCGCTCATGATCACCGAGGAAACGGCGGGGGAGGAGGCGGCGGCGGCGGGTCAGATCCAGCAGGGCGCGTTTTCCTGATGGGTGTTGCGATGGCTGTCGGTGCTGCATTGGCTGAACCACATCCGGTTGTGCCACGCGTCGTTGCTGATGTTGCGCGCGGCGAGGATCGGATAGAAGTAGCCGAATAGCACGGCGACGGTGGCGAGGTACGCCGCGGCCACCGTGGTGCCGATCGCCTGGCGTGGCAGTGACGCCGCGCGGGTCCCCATCAACATGCCGACCGCCATGGTGACCGCCAACGCCATGAACGGCAGGTCCGGCGTCATGTAGAAGAGGAACATCGTCCGGTGGCAGTCGCCAGCCGGCGTACAGGCCGGAGTGGTGTGCACGAGCTGCAGCTCCTGCACCACCCACGGCAGCCAGCCCCACAGGAACAGCAACGTGATCGCGCCGCCGCGCCAGTCGCGGCGCGCGATCCAGGTCCACGCGGTCGCGACCAGCGCACCGATGCTGGCCCACCACAACGCCGGGTTGCCGAGGCCGAGCACCTCCTGCGAGCACGAGGTCGCGCCGCAGCCGTGCGGGGTCTCGTAGTAGTAGGCCACCGGCCGGTCGAGCAGCAGCCAGCCCCACGGCCGGGACAGGTACGGATGGCCGGCGTGCAGCGTCGCGTCGAAGTGGTAGATCTCGCGCTGGTAGGCCCACCAGCCGCGCAGCACCGCCCAGTCATGCGCCAGCCAGCCGTGGGTGCCCGGCGTGTATTTGTCGTGGTCGTAGGCGTAGGTCCCGTTGGACAGGAACCACCCGGTCCACGACGCGACGTACGTCGCCGCCGGCAGCACCAGGAACGACCCGACCAACGGCCCGGCGGATCGCCAGGCGCCGCGCCAGAGGGCCGATCGGCTGCCGGCGGTACGCCGCATGCCGAGGTCCCAGCCGAACGCCAGCATCAGGAACCCGGGCACGAAGTAGGCGCCGTTCCACTTGGTGCCGCATGCGATGCCGAGGCAGAGCCCGGCGAGCCAGCGCCACTTGCGGAAGCCGAGGCCCGGTCCCCACTCGTCGCCGGCCAGTGGCCGGTCGAGTCGGTCGGCGAGTCGGCGTCGGCCGTCGTCGCGGTCGAGCACCAGGCACGCGAACGCGACGACCACCCAGAACATCAGGTAGATGTCGAGCATCGCGGTCCGGCTCTGCACGAACTCGAGGCCGTCGAGCGCGAGCAGCAGGCCGGCGACGACGCCGAGCCCGGTCGACCGGAACATCCGCCGGGCGGTGCGGGCGAGGATCAGGATCGCCAGCGTGCCGACGACGGCGCCGATAATGCGAAACGACAGCGGGCTCGCCGGATAGATCGTCATGTTCGGGTGCGCGCTCGAGCCGCTGTTGAACACCACCGTCTTGCCGTGGTCGAACAACGCCTCGCCCAGCGCCATCAGCCACTTGCCGAGCGGCGGATGCACGACGAACGCGCTCCCGTTCATCAGGCCGTTGGTCTCGACGCCGTGGTGCAGCAGTGACCAGCTGTCGTGCGCGTAGTAGGTCTCGTCGAACACGATGCTCGACTTCGAATGCAGCACGTGGCCGCCCGGCCGGGTGATCTGCCAGAACCGGACCAGCCCGCCGAGCACGGTCACGGCCAGCGGCAGCAGCCAGCCCAGCAGCCGGTCGTCCGGCATCGGCCGCACCAGCCGGGCCCGGATCCGGGCGAGCGCGTCGGCGGCCTTCGGTGACGATGCCGCCGCGCCGGTGAACGGCAGCGCCATCGACATGGCCGCCAGGTTAGGCAATCGGGCAGCCGCGGTCCGCCGCCGGTTCAATGGGCGCATGCCGTTGGTGCTGGCCGCGACTCCGATCGGAGACCCGGAGGACGCCGCGCCGCGACTGCGGCGGCTGCTGGCGACGGCGGACGTGGTCGCGGCCGAGGACACCCGCCGGCTACGGCGGCTCGCGGCGGCGCTCGGCGTGTCGGTGACCGGCCGCGTGGTGGCGGTGTACGACGCGGTCGAGCGGGCCCGGTCGGCGGCGCTGCTGGACGACCTGCACGCCGGGCGCACGGTGCTGCTGGTCACCGACGCCGGCATGCCGTTGGTGTCGGACCCGGGCTATCCGCTGGTCGCCGCCGCCGTCGCCGCCGGGTTGCCGGTCACCGTGGTGCCGGGCCCGTCAGCGGTGACCGCGGCGATCGCGGTCAGCGGGCTGCCGGTCGAGCGGTTCTGCTTCGAGGGCTTCCTGCCGCGCCGCGCCGGCGAGCGGCGCGCCCGGATCGCGGCGCTCGCGACCGACGCCCGCGCCCTCGTCTGCTTCGAGTCGCCGCGGCGACTGGCCGCATCACTGGCGGATCTCGCCGCCGGCTTCGGTGCCGACCGGCAAGCCGCGGTCTGCCGCGAGCTGACGAAGACCCATGAGGAGGTCCGCCGCGGCCCGCTCGGCGAGCTGGCGCAGTGGGCGGCCGAGACCGAGGTGCGCGGCGAGATCACCCTCGTCATCGCCGGCGCGCCGGCAACCCGTCCCGACGTGCCGGCCGAGACGCTCGCCGCCGAGGTCGCCGAACTCGTCGCCGAGGGACGGTCCCGCCGCGACGCGGTGGACGCGGTCGCGGCGGCGCACGGATTGCCGCGCCGCAAGGTCTACGACGCCGCGACCTAGGACAGCGCGGCGCGGTGGCGGGCGGCGAGATGCAGGTAGACCTCGGCGTTGAACCGGATCCGCTCGCGTTCCGCCTCGGACGTCTCTCGTCGTACCTTGCCGGGCACGCCCGCCACCAGCGAGTTCGGCGGGATGTCCACACCCTCGAGGACCACGGCTCCGGCGGCGACGAGGGAACCGCTGCCGACATGCGCGCCATTAAGTACGACCGCGCCCATGCCGATCAGCACGTCGTCATCGATGGTGCAGCCGTGGATCACCGCGCGGTGGCCGATCGACACCCGGTCGCCGATGCTCACCGGATAGCCGGGGTCGGCGTGCACCGCGCAGCCGTCCTGCAAGTTGCTGCCGGCACCCAACCGGATCTGGTCGCTGTCACCGCGCAGCACGCTGCCGTACCAGACGCTGGCTTGCGCGCCGATCTGCACTCGGCCGATCACCGACGTGCCGGGCGCGAGAAACGCGTCGCCGTCGATCTCGGGCGCGTGGCCCTCGAGCGGCAGGATGAACGTCGGGACGGTCACGGCATCTCCTTGTCGGTGCGACGGTCTAGTCGATCAGCACGCCCGGGTTGAGCACCCCGGCGGGGTCGAGCGCCAGCTTCGCGGCCCGCAGCGCGATCGCGAACGGCTCGGGCCGCTGCCGGTCGTACCCCGGCCGGTGGTCGCGGCCCACGGCGTGGTGGTGGGTCACGGTGGCGTGGTGCCGGTGCAGCAGCTCCATCGCCTCGGCCTTGATGTCGTCCCACATCGCGAGCTCGCTGCCGCGGCGGCCGACCGCGATGACGGTGAAGTACGGCGCGGCGCCGTCCGGGTAGGCGTGGGTCAGCCGGAGGTTGATCAGGCCGGGAGCGCCGGTGATTGCCTCGATGGCGGCGCCGAGGTCGTGGCGCACGTCCGCGCACAGCTCGGCCACCCGGTCCCAGGTGCAGGCAGTCTCGAAGGTCTCGACGATTGCACTCATCCGCGCCATGCCGTCGCGGGTGTAGGGCATCCGCAGGAACGCGGAGCGCCAGGAGTCGACCGCGTCCGGGGCGGCCTCGGCCCCGCGGTCGGTGCGCTCCTCGACCACGCCGCCGGCGTCGCGGGCGATGTCGGCCAGCTCGGCCAGCCGCCCGTCGACCGGGAGCCGGGCCGACTCGCAGCCGAGCACGAGCACGCTGCTGCCGTCGGTCGCGGCGCCGGACAGGGCGGCCTCGCCGGGGTCGAGCAGCCGGCAGTTGGCCGGCTCGAGGCCGGCCTGGGTGATGGCCCGCACGGCGTCGAGCGCTCGCCCGAAGTCGGTGAACCGGGCGGCCGTCGAGGCCTTGAAGCGGGGGCGCTCCTGCAGCCGCATCCAGGCCTGCGTGATCACGCCGAGGATGCCCTCCGAGCCGAGCAGCATCCGGTCGGGCGACGGTCCCGCTCCCGAGCCCGGCAGCCGCCACGACTCGGTGATGCCGACCGGCGTCACCGCTCGGATCGACTCGACGAAGTCGTCGATGTGGGTGCGGCCGGTGGCGTAGTGGCCGCCCGACCGGGTCGCCAGCCAGCCGCCGAGGGTGGAGAACTCGAAGCTCTGCGGGAAGTGGCGCAGCGTGAGGCCGTGCGGCCGCAGCTGGTCCTCGATCGCCGGCCCGAGGCCGCCGGCTTGGATCAGCGCGGCGCGGCTGACCGGGTCGATCTCCAGCACCCGGTCTAGCCGCGACAGGTCGAGCGACAGCACGCCGGCGTGCGGGTCGCCGCGGTACTCGACGCCGCCGACGACCGAGCTGCCGCCGCCGTACGGGATCACCGCGACGTTCGCCTCGCCGGCCCAATCCAGCACGCGCGCAACATCGGCCTCGTCGCGCGGCAGTGCGACCAGGTCCGGTGCCGCGCGCAGGTCGCCCCGCAACGCGCGGACCACGTCGCGGTAGGCCTTGCCGTAGGTGTGGCCGGCGCGCATTGCCGGCTCGACCGACGCGATCGGCTCGAGCGCCGGCGGGGCCGTCACCCGCGGCTCGGGCAGAGCGAGGTCGGCGATCGCCGGCACCGGCAGCGGGTCGGCGGGCAGCCCGGGCAGCAGTGCGGCGAGCTCGCGGCAGCCGACGTCATCGAGCGCGGCTGCCGGGTCACCCCAGCCCCACCACGACCGCGCCGCCCCCACGGGTTGTGAAGCGTACGCCGCGGCCCGCCGTCGCCGACCCTTCACAAACCGGGGTAAGCCGGGCCTGGTTGACTATTCGCGATGCAGCCTTCGCCGATCGTGGTGCGCAGCCTGGGCGCCGCGAGTGTCCTCATTGCGCTCGCTGGCGTGATTGCGATCTTCACCACCGGCTCGTCCGGGTCGAGCACCACCCACTCGCGGCCACCGGTCGTCGCGCCGAGCCCCTCCGGCCGTCCGAGCCCGTCGCCGTCCGCCGGGCACGCCACGCGGTCGCCGGCCGCGCACCCGACGGCCTCGACGAGCGCCTCGGCCGCGACGGGGACGCACGGCTCGTCCCATCCCGCGGCGGGAGGTTCGGCGCCGGCGGCCGCGCCGACCAAGACGTTGCCGGCATCCTCCTCGAGCGGCCATCCCCACCAGTCGCACCGCCGCCCCATCGTGCTGCCGGCGACCGGTGTCTACGACTACGCGACCCAGGGGTACGAGCAGACCAGCATCCCGGGGACCCGGCGTACCTTCCCGTCGACCACCCACGTGACGATCCGCCGCGTCAACTGCGGCTTCTCCAGCACCTGGGCGCCGGTGTCGCAGCACCGCGAGACGATGACGTTCTGCGTGCACGGACACAAGCTGGTGCTCGCCTCGGACGAGACCCAGATCAGCTACTTCGGCGTCAGCAACGACGAGACGATCAAGTGCAGCTCCGGCGCCTACGTCTACTCCACCCGGCTGCGTCCCGGGCAGACCTGGTCGTTCACCTGTGGCTCGGTGAACGGCCACGCCACGCAGCACCTGACCGCTGTCGGCTACGACCGGATCCGGGTCGGGGGCACACGCGTGCGCACGCTGCACATCCGGGTGCAGTCGTCGGTGAGTGGCGCGGAGACCGGGTCGTTGCAGCAGGACCTGTGGTACTCGCCGAAGCTCGGCACGATCGTCCGGAACACCGGGTCGACCAACGCCAAGCAGGGCGGCGTCTCCTACCGCGCCAACTACTCGATGACGCTGCAACACACCACGCCGAGCTGACGGCGCGAAATCGGCTCGCGCCGGCGAAATAGCCTGGGATCATGGCGCGCCACATCCTGACCGCGGTGGCGTGGCCGTATGCCAACGGGCCGCGCCACATCGGGCACGTCGCCGGCTTCGGCGTGCCGTCCGACGTGTTCGCGCGCTACCACCGGCTCGCCGGCAACCGGGTGCTCATGGTCAGCGGCACCGACGAGCACGGCACGCCGATCCTGGTGCAGGCCGACCACGAAGGCGTGTCGGCGCGGGCGCTGGCCGACCGCTACAACCGGGTGATCGCCGAGGACCTGCAGCAACTCGGCCTGTCCTACGACCTGTTCACCCGCACGACGACGCGCAACCACTACACCGTCGTACAGGAGATGTTCCGCACGCTGCACCGCAACGGCTACATGGTCGAGCGCACGACCACCGGGGCGATCTCGCCCTCCACCGGCCGGACGCTGCCCGACCGCTACATCGAGGGCACTTGCCCGATCTGCGGGTACGACGGCGCGCGCGGTGACCAGTGCGACAACTGCGGCAACCAGCTGGACGCCGACACGCTGATCAACCCGCGGTCGCGGATCAACGGCGAGACGCCGGCCTTCGTCGAGACCGAGCACTTCTTCCTCGACCTGCCCGCGCTGGCCGACGCGCTCGGCTCCTGGCTGCAGACCCGCACCAACTGGCGCCCGAACGTGCTGCGGTTCTCGCTCAACCTGCTGGCCGACCTGAAGCCGCGGGCGATGAGCCGCGACATCGACTGGGGCGTGCCGATCCCGCTGCCCGGCTGGGAGGACAACGCCAACAAGCGGCTCTATGTCTGGTTCGACGCCGTCATCGGCTACCTGTCGGCGTCGATCGAGTGGGCCCGCCGCAGCGGCGACCCGGACGCCTGGCGCGCCTGGTGGACCGAGCCGGTCGCCGAGTCCTACTACTTCATGGGCAAGGACAACGTCACGTTCCACGCGCAGATCTGGCCAGCCGAACTGCTCGGGTACGACGGCCGCGGCGCGCACGGCGGCTCACCCGGGCAGTACGGCGAGCTGCAGCTGCCCACCGAGGTGGTGTCGAGCGAGTTCCTCACCATGGAGGGCCGCAAGTTCTCGTCCAGCCGCAACGTCGTCATCTACGTCCGCGACTTCCTCTCCCGCTACTCGCCGGACGCGTTGCGCTACTACCTGTCGGCGGCCGGCCCGGAGAGCCAGGACAGCGACTTCACCTGGTCGGAGTTCGTCCGGCGTAACAACGACGAGCTGGTCGCCGCCTGGGGCAACTTGGTCAACCGGTCGTTGTCGTTCACCGCGAAGAACCTCGGGACGCTGCCGGCCGCGGCCGAGCCGACAGCGGCCGATCGCGACTTGCTCGCCACCACGGAGGCAGCGTTCGCGACGGTCGGCGCCGACCTCGAGCGGTCGCGGATCCGGGCCGCCTTGAGCGAGACCATGCGGGTCGTCGCCGAGGCGAACAAGTACCTGTCGGAGCAGGCGCCGTGGAAGCTGCGGGAGTCCGATCCGCAACGGATGGCGGCGATCCTGCACGTCGCGCTGCAGGCGGTGAGCGACTGCACCACGCTGCTCGCGCCGTTCTTGCCGCACTCCTCGCAGCAGGTGCACGAGCTGCTCGGCCGCGACGGCGTGCTGGCGCCACAGCCGCAGCTGCGCGAGGTCGACGACCTCGACGGCGGCCCGGCGTACCCCGTGCTGTGCGGCGACTACGACAGCGCGGTGCGGTGGCAGCGGGTGCCGCTCGCGGCCGGTACGCCGGTCGCCGCGCCGACGCCGCTGTTCGCCAAGCTCGACGCGTCGGTGGTCGACGAGGAGCTCGCCCGGATGGGCGGGAGCGACTGATGGCGCGGGACGGCCGGCGCGACGGCGAGCCGCCGCCGGCTCCGGCACCGCTGTCGGCGCCGGCCCTTGACAGCCACTGCCACCTCGATCTGATCGGTGACGACGTCGACGGCGTGATGGCCGCCGCCAAGGCGGTCGGCATCGAGCGGGTTGTGCAGATCGGCGTCGACGTGGACTCGTCACGATGGAGCGCGGACCTCGCCGCCGGTCGCGACGACGTCTGGGCCGCGGTCGCGATCCACCCCAACGAGGCCCCGACCGTCGACGAGTCGGCCTGGGACGAGATCGCTCGGCTCGCCGCGCAACCCCGCGTGGTGGCGATCGGCGAGACCGGGCTGGACCACTACCGCACCGACGCCGACGGCTGGCCGGCGCAGGAGGCGTCGTTTCGCCGTCACATCGCGATCGCCCGCGAGACCGGCAAGGCGGTGATGATCCACGACCGCGAGGCGCACGACGACGTGCTGCGCGTGCTGCTCGACGAAGGCTCGCCGGAGCGGGTCATCTTTCACTGCTTCTCCGGCGATGCCGACTTCGCCCGCACCTGCGTCGACCACGGCTGGGTGCTGTCGTTCGCCGGCAACGTCACGTTCAAGAACGCGCAGCCGCTGCGCGACGCCGTGGCGGTCGTCCCGGTCGAGCAGCTGCTGGTCGAGACCGACGCGCCGTTTCTGACCCCGATGCCGCACCGCGGCGCACCCAATGCGCCGTACCTCGTCCCGCTGACGTTGCGCGTCATCGCCGAGCTCAAAGGCGTCGACGAGGCCGGCCTTGCCGCCGGCGTCACCGCGACCGCGGCCCGCGTCTTCGGCTGGTGACGCTGCTCGGTCCGGCGGACCTCCGGGCGATCGCGGCACGGCTGGGCCTGCGCCCGACCAAGCGGCTTGGGCAGAACTTCGTGGTCGACGCCAACACGGTGCGGCGGATCGTCCGGGCCGCCGAGCTGACGCCGGATGACGTCGTCCTCGAGGTCGGGCCGGGACTCGGGTCGCTCACCCTCGGGCTGCTGCCGGCGGCGGGCCGCGTCGTCGCGGTGGAGGTGGACCCGGTCCTCGCGGCCGCGCTACCCGCGACGGTGGCGGAGCGCGCGCCGCAATGCGCCGACCGACTCGACATCGTCGCGCTCGACGCGATGGCGGTGACGGAGCTGCCCGCGCCGCCGACGGTGCTGGTCGCGAACCTGCCCTACAACGTCGCCGTGCCGGTGCTGTTGCACCTGCTGGCCACGCAGCCATCGCTGCGGCACGGCCTGGTCATGGTGCAGGCCGAGGTCGCCGACCGGCTGGTCGCGGCGCCGGGCTCGAGGACGTACGGCGCGCCATCGGCGAAGCTCGCCTGGTGGGCGTCGGCTCGGCCCGCCGGCGCCGTCCCGCGCGGCGTCTTCTGGCCGGTGCCCAACGTCGACTCTGCGCTGGTCGGCTTCGCGCGGCGAGAGCCGCCGACGACGCTGGTGCCGCGCGACGAAGTGTTCGCGGTGATCGACGCCGCCTTCGGGCAGCGCCGCAAGACGCTGCGCTCGGCGCTGGCCGGCTGGGCGGGTTCGGCGGCCGAGGCCGAGCGCCGGGTGCGGGCCGCCGGGCTCGACCCGACGATGCGCGGCGAGGCGCTGGACGTCGCTGCGTTCGCCGGGATCGCCGCGGCGGCTCGCCGTAGCATCGGGTCCTGATGAGCGCGTACCGGCTGCCGGCCGTGACGGTCCGGGTGCCCGCGAAGATCAACCTGCATCTCGGTGTCGGGCCGGTGCGGGCCGACGGCTTCCACGAGCTGCACACCATCTATCACGCGGTGAGCCTGTACGACGAGGTCACGATCGAGGCGGGCCCGCCCGGCGTCGCCGTCGAGGTGGTGGGGGAGCACGCCGAGCAGGTGCCGGTCGGCGACGACAACCTGGCGGTCCGGGCGGTCCGGGCGGTGGCCGAGCAGGCCGGCATCGACCCGGCCGTGCAGGTGCGGCTGCGCAAAGGCATCCCGGTCGGCGGCGGGCTCGCCGGTGGCAGTGCCGACGCTGCGGCGGCGCTGGTCGCAGCCGACTGCTACTGGCAGACCGGCCTCGACCGGGCCGCGCTCGAGCCGATGGCCGCCGAGCTTGGCAGCGACGTCGCCTTCTTGTTGCACGGCGGTACCGCGCTCGGCACCGGCCACGGCGAAGTGGTGTCGCCGGTGCTCAGCCGGGGTGAGCTGCACTGGGTGCTCGCGGTCGCCGAGGCGGGGCTGTCGACGCCGTCGGTGTACGCCGAGTTCGACCGGCAGCGCGGTGACGAGCTGGCGGCCGACAGTGCGAGCGCGGCGGACGGCGTCCTCGCGGCGCTGCGCGCCGGCGACCCGGTGGCGCTCGGCCGGGCGTTGCGCAACGACCTGCAGGCGCCGGCGCTGCGGCTGCGCCCAAACCTGGCGCGGGTGCTCGACGCCGGCCGGGAGCTGGGCGCGGCCGGCGGGATCGTCTCGGGATCGGGCCCGACGGTCGCGCTGCTCGCGCGGTCCGCGGGCGACGCCGTACGGATCGCCTCGGCACTCGCCGGCTACGACGTCTGCCGATCCGTGCGGCGTGCGAGCGGACCGGTGCCCGGTGCCCGGGTGGTGCCGGCCGACCAGCGGCAGCGGCTCAGCCGGTGAGCGCCGGTCGCTCGGCGGGCAGCCGGGTGACTGCCAACCCCTGGGCGTGCAGCTCCTGTCCGAAGGTGATCGCGTTGTCGACCGCCGCACACCCGGGGTCGTTGTTGAAGTAGGTGAACACGTCGTCCGGCCCGATCAGCTCGGCGAGGCGTGTCGCCCAGCGTCGCAGCGCCATCCGGCCGTAGAACGGCCACTGCCGGGCGCGGCCCTCGTGGAACCGCAGATAACCCCATGACGCGGTGCGCCACAGCGGCGTGATCGGCCGCCGCCGGTCGGCCCACACCAGCGCGGCGTCGTGGCGCTCCAGCACGCGGCGGACGTCGCCCTGCCACCACGACGGATGCCGCGGCTCGACCGCGACCCGCACGCCGCGCGGGAAGCTCGCCAACGTCGCGTCGAGCGCGGCCGAATCGGCCGGCAGGTCGGGCGGCAGCTGCACCAGGACCGGGCCGAGCTTCTCGCGCAGCGGCTCGCAGCGCTGTATCAACAAGGCGACGGACGCGCCCGGGTCGCGCAGCCGCTTGATGTGCGTGAGGTAGCGGCTGGCCTTGACCGTGATGACGGCGTCGGCCGGGGACCGCGCGTGCCATCCGGCAAACACTTCCGCGCGCGGCAGCCGGTAGAACGTGACGTTCAGCTCGACGGTGGCGAAGTCGGCGAGCAGGTGCTCGAACCAGCGGCGCTGCGGCGTACCCCGGTAGTACGGCTCGCGCCAGTCGGCGTACTGCCAGCCACTGGTACCGATGTAGACCGTCATGCCGGACGGCCTACCCGGCGGCGGGGCTCAGGCCGCGGGTGCGAGCTTCGCCGCGATTCGCTCCGGGGACGGCCACCGGACGTCGTAGGCGAGGTGCAGCTTCTCGAACGCCCAGATGATCCGGCCGGACGAGTCGAGTTGCCCACGGAGCACGCCGTGGCGAGCCGCCGTCGGGTCGGCGTGGTGCAGGTTGTGCCACGACTCGCCCATCGACGGGATCGCCAGCCACCACACGTTCGTGGCGCGGTCGCGGCTGGCGAACGGCTTCGACCCGAACACGTGGCAGATCGAGTTGGTCGACCAGGTGACGTGATGCAGCAACGCGACCCGCACCAGGCTGCCCCAGAAGAACGCGGTCACCGCGCCCTGCCAGGTGAAGCCGGACCAGGCGTAGCCGACGAGCGGCGGGAGCAGCAGGCTGATCGTCGCCAGCGACGGGAAGGCGCGCGAAATCCGGGAGATCGCCTTGTCGGCGAGCAGGTCGGGGGCGAACCGCCGCTGGTTGGTCTGCTCGATGTCGAACATCCAGCCGATGTGGGCGTGCCACAGGCCCTTGACCAGGGCGCGCGCGTTCTCGCCGTAGCGCCAGGGTGAGTGCGGGTCGCCCTCGGCGTCGCTGTAGGCGTGGTGACGGCGGTGGTCGGCGACCCAGCGGATCACCGGGCCCTCGATCGCGAGGCTGCCGGCGACGGCGAGCGCCACCCGCAGCGCCTGCTTCGCCTTGAACGCCCGATGCGTGAAGTAGCGGTGGAAGCCGACCGTTACGCCGTGGCCCGAGATCGCGTACATCACGACCGCGATCACGATGTCGCGCCAGCTCAATCCCCATCCCCAGGCGACCGGCACCGCGGCGATCACGGCGAGCAGCGGCACGACGATGAAGACGCCGAGCAGCACCTGTTCGGCGCGAGCGCCGCCAAGGCTTTTGATCCGCTCCGCCTCCGGTTCCCGCGTCCCCCGCTTGGGCATGGCGGCTGCGGTCGACCGGGGCAACGTCTGCGTCATCGGGAGTCCTCTCACTCACCACGAGTCTTGCACGCGGTTTACCCACCGCCGAGCGCGAGGCACAACCGTTGATCGTTGTGCGATGACCGTGCCGATTTGGCCGAAAGCGGCACGTTAACTGCACAACGATCATCTAGCCTCAGTGACGATCTTTCCCGGATCGTCCAACCAGGCAGGACACGCGGTTTTGGTCCGTGGAATCGGGGTTCGAATCCCTGTCCGGGAGCCGGCGGAGCGGCGGCGCATTAGGCTCGGCGCTGCTTTCGCCGTACGACGAAAATCCCGGAGCGGTCGTGGCTGACAACGTCGACAACGCACCGCTCGCGGCTGTCGTCGTGCTCGCCGCGGGTGAAGGCAAGCGGATGCGGTCCGAGCTGCCGAAGGTGCTGCACGCGATGTGCGGCCGCAGCCTGCTCGGCCACGTGCTCACCGCGACCGAACCGCTCGCGGCCGACCAGACCCTGGTCGTCGTCGGCCACGGGCGTCACGCCGTCTGCGACCAGCTCGCCGCCGACTGGCCGAGCGTCAAGCCGGTCGAGCAGCCGTCGCAGCGTGGCACCGGTGACGCCGTGCGGCTGGCGCTCGAGGCAATCCCCGACGTGGCCGACGGGACCGTGCTTGTCGTGCCGGGCGATGCGCCCTTGCTGACGACCCCGACGCTGCGCCGGCTGCTCGACCGTCACGTCGAGACCCGTGCGGCCGCGACGTTGCTGACCGCGGAGTTGAGCGATCCCGCGGGGTACGGCCGGGTGGTGCGTGACGCCGACGGGCACGTCAGCACCATCGTCGAGGACCGCGACGCCGACGACCGCGTCCGGCAGATCGCCGAAGTCGGCACCAGCGTCTACGCCTTCGAGATCGCCCGGCTGCGCGAGTGCCTCGCCAAGGTCGGTGCCGACAACGCGCAGGGCGAGCAGTACCTCACCGACGTCATCGGCCTGTTGGTCGCGGCCAAGGACGTGGTCGCGAACGTCAGCGTCGACGACGAGCAGGAGGTGCTGGGCGTCAACGACCGGGTGCAGCTCGCCGCCGCGCGCCGTGCGATGCGCGACCGCATCGTCGAGCACTGGATGTTGTCGGGTGTCACCGTCATCGACCCGGCGACGACCTGGATCGGCGTCCGAGTCCGGCTGGAACCCGACTGCGTGATTCACCAGAACACCCAGCTGCACGGCGCCACCACGGTCGCAAAGTTCGCCGAGGTCGGACCGGACACGACATTGCGCGCGACGACGGTGGGCGAGGGCGCGAGCGTTGTGAAGTCGCACTGCAGCCGCGCCCAGATCGGCGCCGGCGCGACCGTCGGCCCGTACAGCTACCTGCGACCGGGCACGGTCCTCGGCCAGAACGCCAAGGCCGGCGCGTACGTCGAGCTGAAGAACGCATCGGTCGGAGACGACAGCAAGGTCCCGCACCTGTCGTACGTCGGCGACGCCGACATCGGCGAGCGCTCGAACATCGGCGCCGCCACCGTGTTCGTCAACTACGACGGGACGAACAAGCACCGCGCCAAGGTGGGTGACGACGTCCGCATCGGTTCCGACACGATGCTGGTCGCGCCGGTGTCGGTCGGCGACGGCGCCTACACCGCGGCCGGCTCGGTCATCACCGAAGACGTGCCGCCAGGTGCCATGGCGGTTGCGCGCAGCCGCCAGCGCAACGTCGACGGCTGGGTCGAACGCAAGCGTCCGGGCAGCCCGTCGGCTGCCGCCGCGCGCCGCGCCCGCGAGCAAGCGCCGGACGGGGACACAATGGAAGCCGGCGACGGCAGCCCTTCCCCGGCCGACGGCAGCCACGAAGGCGAGCAGGGAGCAGCGCAGTGACCGGGAAGAAGACACCCAACGAGAAGAACCTCATGCTCTTCTCCGGCCGCGCGCACCCCGAGCTGGCCGACGAGGTCGCCCGAGAACTGGGGCTGAGCGTCAGCCCGGCGCAAATCCACGACTTCGCCAACGGCGAGATCTACGCCCGGTTCGAGGAGTCCGTCCGCGGCTGTGACGCGTTCGTCGTCCAGTCGATGTCGACCCCGATCAACCAGTGGGTGGTCGAGACGCTGGTCATGGTGGACGCGCTCAAGCGCGGGTCGGCGAAGCGGATCACTGCGGTGCTGCCGTTCTACCCGTACTCCCGGCAGGACAAGAAGAGCCGCGGCCGCGAGCCCATCTCCGCGCGGCTGATCGCCGACCTCTACAAGACCGCCGGCGCCGACCGGATCCTCACCGTCGACCTGCACACCAGCCAGATCCAGGGGTTCTTCGACGGGCCGGTTGACCACCTGTTCGCGCTGCCGCTGCTCGCCGACTACATCGCCGACCGCTACGACCCGACCCAGCTTGCCGTCGTCGCACCCGACTCCGGCCGGGTGCGCGTCGCCGAGCGCTGGACCGAGCGGCTCGGCGGCGTCCCGCTCGCTTTCATTCACAAGACCCGCGACATCAACGTGCCGAACTCCGTCGTCGCCAACCGGGTGGTCGGCGAGGTCGAGGGGCGGGCCTGCATCGTCGTCGACGACATGATCGACACCGCCGGCACGATCACCAAGGCCGCGGATGCGCTGCTTGATGCCGGCGCCGCCGACGTCGTCGTCGCCGCCACCCACGGCGTACTGTCCGGGCCGGCCATCGACCGGCTGAAGAACAGCCGGATCTCCGAGATTGTGATCACGAACACGCTGCCGATCAGCTCCGAGCAGCAGTTCGACAAGCTGACCGTGCTCTCGATCGCGCCGCTGATCGCGAACGCCATCGACCAGGTCTTCGCGGACGGCTCCGTGACCAGCCTGTTCGATGGCAACGCCTAACTGGACGCCGGCTTCTTCCTGTCGCCTACACTGATCGGCGCCTTCCGATCGTGTTCTGAGGAGTTTTAGCCGTGCCTGTCAGCATTTCTGCCGAACCTCGCACCGAGTTCGGCAAAGGTGGAGCGCGGCGGACCCGGCGGGCGGGCAAGTTGCCGGCCGTGCTGTACGGGCACGGCACCGACCCGCGGCACATCGCGCTGTCGACCCGTGACTTCGAGCACGCGCTGCGCACGGATGGCGCCAACGTGCTGCTCGAGGTGCACCTCGACGGCGAGAGCGAGCTGGCGCTGCCGAAGGCGATCCAACGCGACCCGGTGCGCGGCGCGATCGAGCACGTCGATTTGATCCTGGTCCGTCGCGGCGAGCGGATCAACGTCGACGTACCGATCACCGTGATCGGCGACCTGGTCGCCGGCGGCATGCTCGACCAGCAGCAGACCCGGATCGCGGTCAGCGCCGAGGCGACGAACATCCCCAGCGGCTTCGAGGTCTCGATCGACGGGCTCGAGATCGGCGGCTCGATCCACGCCGGCCAGGTCCAGTTGCCCGCCGGCGTCGAGCTGACCGGCGACCCCGAGCAGGTTGTCGTCCACATCCTGGCGCAGCCGACGGCCGAGGAGATCGAGGCCGAGCTCGGCGAGGGCGCGGCGGCAGAGGCCGGAGCCGAGGGCGCGGAGGCAGAGGCGGCTGCCGAAGGCGGCGCGCCGGCCGAGGGTGGCGAAGCCGCCGCCGAGTCAGGCTCGGACGAGGGCTGACCGTCCTCGATCGGCTGCTGCATCGCAGCCCGGCGGTGAGCGACGAGGCGCCGTGGCTGGTCGTCGGCCTCGGCAATCCGGGACCGCAGTACGCCGGCAACCGGCACAACGTGGGCTTCATGGTGGTCGACGTGCTCGCCGGTCGCGTCGGTGGCGGTTTCAAGGCGCACAAGTCGCGCTGTGAGGTGCTGGAGACCAGGCTGGCCGGGCAGCGCGCCGTGCTCGCGAAGCCCCGGTCGTTCATGAACGAGTCCGGCGGCCCGGTTGCGTCACTGGCCAAGTTCTTCAAAGCGCCGACCGACCGGCTGGTCGTCGTGCACGACGAGCTCGACCTCGAGCCGGGCACCGTTCGCCTCAAGCTGGGGGGCGGCGACAACGGCCACAACGGACTGAAATCGCTGCGCCGCTCGCTCGGCAGCGGCGAGTTCTACCGGGTGCGCCTCGGCATCGGCCGGCCGCCCGGCCGGCAGGATCCGGCCGACTTCGTGCTGCGTGACTTCGCGCCGGCGCAGCGCGCCGACGTCGGGGTGCAGGTCGAGACCGCCGCCGACGCCGCGGAGGCGTTGCTCCGCGACGGCCTCGCCGCGGCGCAGAACAACTTTCACTAGCGAGCGGCGATCGCCGGCGCGGGCTACTGTGCCGCCATGATCGTGGTGACGACGAACGAGGTCCCGGGCTACCGCATCGACGAGGTCATCGGCGAGGTGTTCGGCCTGACCGTGCGCTCGCGCAATGCGTTTTCACAGCTCGGCGCCGGGCTGAAATCGGTGTTCGGCGGCGAGCTCAAAGGCATGACCAAGGCGCTGTACGACAGCCGCAACGAGGTCATGAACCGGATGATCGCCGACGCCGAGGAACGCGGCGCGAACGCCATCCTCGCGATGCGCTTCGACACCTCGGAGATGGGTGAGACCTGGACCGAGATCTGCGCCTACGGCACCGCGGTAAAGGTCTCGAAAATCTAGTCACCGGCTGGCGGTAGCGTGAGTTACCGCCATGACTGCTCCTCTCGCCGGACTGCTCGCTGCGGTTTCTGATGATCCCGCCATCAGGCGCGCGACCGAACTGGCCACCACCGGCACGCTGACATCCGTCGAGATCTCGGCGCCTTCCGCGCTGCGTCCGGCGGCGATCGCCAGCATCGCGGCGAGCGGCACCCCGGTGCTGGCGATCACCGCGAGCGAGCGCGAGAGCGAGCAGCTGGCCGAGTCGCTGCAGTCGCTGCTGCCGCCCGAGCTGGTCGCCGACTTCCCGGCGTGGGAGACGCTGCCCCACGAGCGGTTGTCACCGCGTGCCGACACCGTCGGCCGGCGGCTGGCCGTGCTCCGCCGGCTGCGGCACCCGGCCACCGACGACCCGGCCGCCGGCCCGGTGCGGGTGGTCGTCGCGCCGGTGCGGAGCGTGCTGCAGCCGCAGGTCGCGGGGCTCGGCGATCTGGAGCCGGTGCAGCTGCGCGAAGGCGACCAAGCGGACTTCGACGACGTGGTCCGGCGGCTCGCGGAGATCGCCTATACCCGCGTCGAGCTGGTCGAGGCGCGCGGTCAGTTCGCTGTGCGCGGCGGGATCCTCGACGTCTTCCCGCCGACGGAGAGCCATCCGGTGCGCGTCGAGTTCTGGGGTGACACCGTCGAGGAGGTCCGGTTCTTCGCCGCCGCCGACCAGCGGTCGCTGGAGCCGGCCGCGCGCGGGTTGTGGGCGCCGCCCTGCCGCGAGCTGCTGCTGACCGACGACGTACGCCGCCGGGCGGCCGACCTCGCGGACCGTCACCCGGACCTGGTGGACCTGCTCGACAAGCTGGCGGCCGGGATCCCGGTCGACGGCATGGAGGCGCTGGCGCCGGTGCTCGTCGACCGGCTGGTGCTGCTGCTCGACGAGCTGCCCGCCGGCGCGCACATCGTGGTCTGCGACCCCGAGCGGGTGCGCACCCGCGCGATCGAGCTGGTCCGCACCAGCGAAGAGTTCCTCGGCGCCTCGTGGGCCGCCGCCGCGTCGTCCGACAGCGAGGAGGCTCCGATCGACCTGGGTGCGGCGGCGTACCGATCATTGGCGGACGTCCGCTCCCGCGCCACCGAGCTGGGCCAGTCGTGGTGGACGCTCACGCCGTTCGTGCCGGACCAAGAGGTCGAGCCGGACGCGCTGGTCGCGTCGTTCCGCTCCGCCGAGACCTACCGCGGCGACGTCACCCGGACGTTCGACGACATCGGCGGCTGGGTGCGCGACGGCTGGCGGGTCGTGCTCGTCACCGAGGGCCACGGGCCGGCACAACGGCTCACCGAGGTGCTGGCCGGCGAGGACATCCCGGCGCGGCTGATCCCCACCCTCGAGCAGCCGCCGGCGGCGACCGCCGTGGAGGTCACGACCGGCTGCCTGCCCGGCGGCTTCATCTCCTCTGAGCTGCGCCTCGCCGTGCTCACCGAAGCCGACATCTCCGGCCGGCGGGCCGGCGCGCGGGAGTCGCACCGGATGCCGAGCCGGCGCCGCGGCCGGGTCGACCCGCTCACCCTGGTGGCCGGCGACATCGTGGTCCACGAGCAGCACGGCGTCGGCCGGTTCGTCGAGCTGATGCAGCGCACCGTGCAGGGGGCCACCCGCGAGTACCTCGTCATCGAGTACGCGCCCAGCAAGCGCGGGCAGCCCGGCGACCGGCTCTACGTCCCGACCGACGCGCTCGACCAGGTCACCAAGTACGTCGGTGGCGAGGCGCCCAGCCTCGACAAGATGGGCGGCGCCGACTGGGCCCGCCGCAAGGGCCGGGCCCGCAAGGCGGTGCGGGAGATCGCCGCCGAGCTGATCCGGCTGTACGCCGCGCGGATGGCCGCGCCTGGTCACGCGTTCGGGCCGGACACGCCGTGGCAGCGAGAGCTCGAGGACGCCTTCGCCTACGTCGAGACCCCCGACCAGCTGGCCGCGATCGACGAGGTGAAGCAGGACATGCAGGCGGCGCACCCGATGGACCGGGTGATCTGCGGCGACGTCGGCTATGGCAAGACCGAGATCGCGGTGCGCGCGGCGTTCAAGGCCGTGATGGACGGCAAGCAGGTCGCCGTACTGGTGCCGACGACGCTGCTCGCCCAGCAGCACTTCACCACCTTCAGCGAGCGGTTCGCCGCCTTCCCGGTGAGCGTGCGGGCGCTGTCCCGGTTCCAGACCGACAAGGAGCGCAACGACATCCTGGAAGGCCTTGCCGACGGCAAGGTCGATGTCGTGATCGGCACCCACCGGCTGCTGCAGCCGAGCACCCGGTTCCACGACCTCGGGCTCGTCGTCGTCGACGAGGAGCAGCGGTTCGGCGTAGAGCACAAGGAGTTCCTGAAGCGGCTGCGCACGTCGGTCGACGTGCTGACGATGTCGGCGACGCCGATCCCGCGGACCCTTGAGATGGCGATCACCGGGATCCGCGAGATGAGCGTGATCCAGACCCCGCCCGAAGAGCGGCATCCGGTGCTGACCTTCGTGGGGGCCTACGACGAGCGTCAGGTGGCAGCGGCGATCCGCCGCGAGCTGCTGCGCGACGGCCAGGCGTTCTACATCCACAACCGGGTCGAATCGATCGAGCGGGCCGCGACCCGGCTGCGCAGCCTGGTGCCGGAAGCCCGGGTCGCGGTTGCGCACGGGCAGATGCCGGAGCACCAGCTCGAGCAGGTGATGGTCGCGTTCTGGGAGCAGCAGTTCGACGTGCTGGTCTGCACCACCATCGTCGAGAACGGCCTCGACATCACCAACGCCAACACCCTGGTCATCGAGCACGGCGACCGGCTCGGGCTGTCCCAGCTGCACCAGCTGCGCGGCCGGATCGGCCGGGGCCGCGAGCGCGCCTACGCCTACGTGCTTTACCAGCCGGAGCGGCCGCTGACCCAGGAGGCGCATGACCGGCTGGCCACCATCGCCCAGCACAGCGAGCTGGGCGCCGGCATGCACGTCGCGATGAAGGACCTCGAGATCCGCGGCGCCGGAAACCTGCTCGGTGGCGAGCAGTCCGGGCACATCGCCGCGGTCGGGTTCGACCTCTACGTGCGGCTGGTCGGCGAGGCGGTCGCCGAGTTCAAGGGCGAACCCGCCGAGACGCTGGCCGAGGTCCGCATCGAGCTGCCGGTCGACGCTCATCTGCCGCACGACTACGTGACCGCGGAGCGGCTGCGGCTCGACGCCTACCGGCGGCTGGCCGCCGCGCAGACCGAGGCCGACATCGCCGCCGTCCGGGCCGAGCTGCGCGACCGGTACGGCCAGCCGCCACCGGCGGTCGACAACCTGCTGGCGGTGGCGGCGTTCCGGGTGTTTGCGCGCAGTCTCGGGATCACAGAGGTGGCGACCCAGGGCAAGTTCGTCCGCTTTGCCCCGCTGGACCTGCGGGAGTCGCAGGCGCTGCGGCTGCGCCGGCTCTACCCCGGGGCGGTCGTCAAACCGGCGTCGCGGATCGTGCTCGCTCCCGCGCCGACGGCCGGCGGCATCGCCGCGGCGGGAGCCGCAGCCGGCATTCGCGACCAGGCGATGCTCGACTGGTGCCGCGAACTGTTGCAGTCGGTGGTCGCCGACTTGGGCGGGCCTGCCGAGGCCGAGGCGCCGCGAGCCGCAGGCTAGCCTTTTGCGCGTGCCTCGCCCCCGCAAGCTGCTCGCCGGAGCCGCGGTCGCGGTCGCAGCCGTCCCGCTGCTGGCCGCCTGCCACACCAGCCCCGGCGCGGCTGCGTTAGTCGGTGACCAGCGGATCTCTGCCGGGCATCTACAGGACCAGGTCAACGCCGCGCTGGCCGACAAGCAGGCGCAGGCGCAGCTGGGCAGCGACCGGGCCGGATTCGCCCGGGTGCTGTTGTCGCACGACATCAGCGTGGCGCTGGTCAACGCGCTGATTCGCGACCGTCACATCACGATCTCGCCGTCGGACGTCGCCAACGTCACCAACCAGTTCGTGCAGCAGACCGGCAGCCTGGCCGCCTTCCACCAGCAGGCGGCGGCCGGCGGCATTCCGGCATCCGCGCTGCCGAGCTTCGTGCACTTCACGGCCGCCCAGCAGGCGCTCGAGCAGCGGCTGGTCGCCGGCCTGCCGGTGACCCAGCAGCAGCTGCGTAGCGAGTACCAGAAGAACATCGGCAACTTCGACCAGGTGCACGCGGCTCACATCCTGGTCAAACACAAGGCGCTGGCCCAGCACCTGCTCCGGCAGGTCAAGCAGGACCCGTCGTCGTTCGCCCGGCTGGCCAAGCGGTACTCCACCGACAAGCAGAGCGCCGCCCAGGGCGGTGACCTCGGCCAGGTCGCGCGCGGCTCGACCGTCACGGCGTTCGACCACGCGGTGTTCAACCACCCGCCGGGCAGCTACTTCATCGTGCATTCGCAGTTCGGCTGGCACGTCGTGCACGTCATCTCCCGCCACACCGTGTCGCTCACCCAGGCCACCCCGCAGTTGAAGCAGTCGCTCTTCGCCTCGCGCGCCGCCGACCTGCTGACCTCGGCGGAGCAGGCAGAGGCGAAGCGGATCGGCGTGCACGTGAACCCGCGGTACGGCGCGTGGCAGCCGACCAAGCTCACCGTCGTCGCAGCCCGCAACCCGGTGAGCTCGCCCGGTTGACCGAGCCTGACCGGCCGGACGTGCCGGGCGCCCGGCTGCTCGACGTGGTCGCGACCATGGACCGGCTGCGCTCGCCCGGCGGGTGTCCCTGGGACGCGGCGCAAAACCACGAGACGCTCGCGCCGTACCTGCTGGAAGAGGCCTACGAAGCGTTCCAGGCGATCGAGGACGGCGACCTGGCGGCGCTGCGCGAAGAGCTCGGCGACGTGCTGCTGCAGGTGGTGTTCCACGCGCGGCTCGCCGAGGAGCTGCCGGCCGAGCAGCGCTGGTCGATCGACGACGTGGCCACCGGCCTGGTGGACAAGCTGGAGCGCCGGCACCCGCACGTGTTCGGCGACGTCGCCGTGACCGGCGCCGACGAGGTCAGCGCCAACTGGGACGCGATCAAGGCCGCCGAGCGAGCCGGCCGGTCGCCGCTCGCCGACGTGCCGCTCGCCTCCCCGGCGCTGACGCTGGCCGCGACGCTGCAGCGCAAGGCGGCGGCGCAGGGCTGGAGCGAGCAGCGGGTCGCGCCCGAGATCGCGGCCGCCGAGAGCCCGGCCGCCGCCGTCGCCGCAGCCGCCGCGCATTTCGAGTCCGACCCGTCGGTCGACGCGGCCGGCGCGTTGCTCTGGAGCGCGGTCGCGTTGCTGCGTGCCGCCGACATCGACGCCGAAACTGCGTTGCGTGCACGCGCCCGCCAATTCCGGGAAGCCGAGTAGTCGGGCGATAGGCTCAACCGGCTACCTTCCCCGCTTGAGGAGTCGAGCCGTGCCGAGCGTCGAGGGCCTGTTGGCCCGCGAGATCCTGGACTCCCGCGGCAACCCCACGGTCGAGGTCGAGGTGCTGCTCGACGACGGCGCCGTCGGTCGCGCTGCCGTGCCCAGCGGCGCGTCGACGGGCGCCTTCGAGGCGCTCGAGCTTCGCGACGGCGGCGACCGCTACGGCGGCAAGGGCGTGCAGCAGGCGGTCCGCGCGGTCACCGAGCAGATCGCGCCCGCCGTGATCGGCCTCGAAGCGACCGAGCAGCGGGCGTTGGACCAGGCGCTGCTCGACCTCGACGCGACGCCGGACAAGCGCAAGCTCGGCGCCAACGCGATCCTCGGCGTGTCACTCGCCGTGGCGCACGCCGCCGCGGCGGCCAGCGACCTGCCGCTGTTCCGGTACGTCGGCGGCTCGCACGCCCACCTGCTGCCGGTGCCGATGATGAACATCCTCAACGGCGGCGCCCACGCCGACACCAACGTCGACATCCAGGAGTTCATGGTCGCCCCGGTGGGTGCGACGACGTTCCGCGAGGCGTTGCAGTGGGGCGCCGAGGTCTACCACGCGCTGAAGGCGGTGCTGAAGTCGCGCGGCCTGTCGACCGGCCTCGGCGACGAGGGCGGCTTCGCGCCGGACCTGCCGGCCAACCGCGAGGCCGTCGAGGTGATCCTCGAGGCGATCGGCAAGGCCGGCTTCGCCGCCGGGCGCGACGTGGCCATCGCCCTGGATGCGGCCGCCAGCGAGTTCGCCGCCGACGGCGGCTACCGGTTCGAAGGCGCCAGCCGCACCGCCGATGAGATGGCCGGCTACTACGGCGAGCTGCTCGCGGCCTACCCGATCGTGTCGATCGAGGACCCGCTCGCCGAGGACGACTGGGAGGGTTGGCAGCGACTGACCCTCGCGCTCGGCGATCGCGTGCAGATCGTCGGCGACGACCTGTTCGTGACCAACCCGGAACGGATCGCGCGCGGCGTCGCCGAGCGGTCGGCCAACGCGTTGCTGGTCAAGGTCAACCAGATCGGCACGCTCTCCGAAACGCTCGACGCCGTCGACCTCGCGCACCGCAACGGCATGCGCTGCATGATGAGCCACCGCTCCGGCGAGACCGAGGACACCACCATCGCCGACCTCGCCGTGGCCACCAACTGCGGCCAGATCAAGACCGGCGCGCCAGCGCGCAGCGAGCGGGTGGCGAAGTACAACCAGCTGCTGCGGATCGAGTCGCTGCTCGGCGACGCCGCCCGGTACGCCGGCGCTGCCGCCTTCCCCCGGGCGGTGGATCGGCCATGAGCCGGGCGCCCGGGCGGCCGCGCAGCAACCGGCGAAGTCCGTCGCGGTCGCATCGCTCCCGACCGCCCGCGCAGGCGCGCGCTGTGCGGCTGCTGCACCGGCCTGCGCCGCTGACCGCGCGCGCCGCCATCCTCGCGGTGGCGGTCGCCTCCGTCCTGGTCGCGCTGGCGGTCCCGTTCAAGGTGTGGCTCAACCAGCGCGACGACATCGCCTCGCTCAGCGCCACGGCCGAGCGGGTCCAGCATCACGTCCAGCAGCTCAGCAAGCAGCGGCAGCGCTGGCACGACCCGGCGTACGTGCAGCAGCAGGCGCAGCAACGGTTCCACTACGTGATGCCGGGCCAGCGCAGCTACATCGTCCTCGGCAAGTCGGGGGCCAAGTCGGGCGCGAAACCCGATTCGGCGACCACACCCGCCGCGCACGGTCCGTGGTACTCGCAGCTGTGGCAGTCGTTGCAGGCCGCGGGTGAGCCGGCCAACGGCTCGCATTGACGGCGCAGCCGCCGGTTGCCGCGGCCGACCTCGCCGCCGTCGCGGCACAGCTCGGCCGGACGCCGCGGGCAACCCGGCGAGTCGCGCACCGGTGCCCGTGCGGGCTGCCTGACGTGGTCGAGACGTCACCGCGATTGGCTGACGGCACGCCGTTCCCGACGCTGTTCTACCTGACCTGTCCCCGCGCCCGCTCCGCGGTCGGGCGGCTGGAGGCCGCCGGATTGATGCGGGAGATGACGCAGCGTCTGGCCGACGATCCCGAGTTGGCCGCTCGCTACCGCGCGGCGCACGAGGACTACCTGCGCCGGCGGGACGCGATCGATCCGCTCGGCACGCAGGTCACGGCCGGCGGCATGCCGCAGCGGGTCAAGTGCTTGCACGTGCTGGTCGCGCATTCGCTGGCGGTTGGGCCTGGAGTCAATCCACTCGGCGACGAGGCGCTCGACCGGCTGCCGGCGTGGGGGGCGGAAGGCCGGTGCGTGACGCCGTGACCCGCGTGGCCGCGATCGACTGCGGCACCAACTCGCTCCGCTTGCTGATTGCCGACGTCGTTGCCGGCAGCACGCCGGAGCTGGTCGACGTCGACCGCCGGATGGAGATCGTGCGGCTCGGGGAGGGCGTCGACCGCACCGGTCAGTTCGCGCCGGCGGCGCTGCACCGGACGTTCGGCGTGCTCGACGACTATGCCGCGACGATCGCGCGCACCGGCGCGCAGCGGGTGCGGATGGTGGCCACTAGCGCCACCCGCGACGCCGGCAACCAGCAGGACTTCATCGACGGTGTGGTCGAGCGGCTCGGCATCGAGCCGGACGTCGTGACGGGTGCGGAGGAGGCGGCGCTGTCGTTCGACGGCGCCACCCACGAGCTGCCCGGCGCGGCGGCTGCCGCGCCGTACCTCGTCGTCGACATCGGCGGCGGTTCCACCGAGTTCATCGTCGGTGACCAGGATGGCGTGACCGCGGCGCGGTCGGTCGACGTCGGCTGCGTCCGGCTGACCGAGCGGCACTTCCGTGACGACCCGCCGACCGCCGAGCAGGTTGCCGCCGCGGTCGCCGACGTGGAGGCGGCGCTGGATGCGGTTGCCGAAACCGTGCCCATCGACCGGGCGAAGACGTTGATCGGGCTGGCCGGCACGGTGACCACGGTGACTGCCATCGTTCTGGACTTGCCCGAGTACGACGCCGCCCGGATCCATCACGCCACGGTCGCCGCGGGCGACGTGCACCGCGTGACCGAGCAACTGCTGGCCGCCACGCATGCGGAACGTGCCGCGATGCCGGTGATGCACCCCGGCCGGGTGGACGTGATCGCGGGCGGCGCGGTCGTGCTGGACGCGGTGATCCGCCGCAGTGGGGCCGCCGCGATGCTCGCCAGCGAGCACGACATCCTCGACGGCATCGCCTGGTCGTTGGCCGGTTGAGCGGCTGCGGCGCCGCCGTGGCGGTGCCGAGAATCGAGCCGGCTGCGTGGTGGGATGGCCGGGTGGTGGTCGCACCAGGCAGCGGATGGCCCGGCGACCCCGCCGACCGGTTGACGCCGGTCGCCACCACGGCCGACGACGTCGTGCGGCTGGCGGCGAGCGCGCCGTCACTCGACCATCTGACGGCCCGGGTCTCGGTCTGCCGGGCCTGCCCCCGCCTGGTCGAGTGGCGCGAGCAGGTCGCGGTCACCAAGCGCGCCGCGTTCGCCTCCGACACCTACTGGGGGCGGCCGGTGCCGGGCTGGGGGCCGGCGCGCGCCCGGATCGCGGTACTCGGGCTGGCGCCGGCTGCGCACGGCGGCAACCGCACCGGCCGGATCTTCACCGGCGACCGCAGCGGCGACTGGTTGTTCGCGGCGCTGTATCGCGCGGGGCTCGCGACCAAGCCGACCTCGGTCAGCGCCGCCGACGGGCAGCGGCTGCTCGACGTACGGATCCTGGCCGCGGTGCGGTGCGCGCCGCCGGCGAACAAGCCGACGACGCAGGAGCGTGACACCTGCGCCGGCTGGTTGGTGCGTGAGCTCGACTACCTGCGCCCCACGCTGCGGGTCGTGGTCGTGTTGGGCGGATTCGCCTGGGCGGCGCTGTGGCCGGCGCTCGCCGCGGCGGGCTACGACGTGCCCCGCCAGCGCCCCGGTTTCGGGCACCTGACCGAGGTCGGTGTCGGCGGCGGACTGCTCGTGCTCGGCTGCTACCACCCCAGCCAGCAGAACACGTTCACCGGCAAGCTGACCGAGCCGATGCTCGACGCGGTGTTCGCCCGCGCTCGCGGCAACGTCGGCTAGTACGTCGCGAGCGATCGCACCGGCTGCCCGACCAGCCAGGCCAACGCTTCTTCCGGATCCAGCGGCCGGGCGAAGTAGAAACCTTGACCGTCGGCGACGCCGAGGCTGCGAAGCTGATCCGCCTGCTCGACCAGCTCGACGCCTTCCGCGACGGTCTCCAGTCCGAGTGAGCGGCACAGCTCGACGATGGCGTGCACGACCGCCCGGTCCTGCGGCAGCTCGTGCACCGAGGTGACGAACGTCTGGTCGATCTTCACCTCCTGCACCGGCAGGCCGCGCAGCTGATGCAACGACGAGTAGCCGGTGCCGAAGTCGTCGATCGCAAGCCGCACCCCGAGGTTGCGGAACTGGCCGAGCACCTCGACGCTGCGGGTGCGGTGCGCGAGGACGCTGCTCTCCGTGATCTCGAGCGTCAACCACCGCGGCTCCAGGTTGCTCGCCGCGAGCAGCGCTCCGACCTGGCCGACGAGTGCAGGGCTGTCGAGGCTGCGGGCCGACAGGTTGACCGCGACGCCAACCGGTTTGCCGGCGTCGTGCCACGACCGGCAGGCGACCAGCGCCCGCCGCAGCACGGTGGTGGTGAGGGTGGAGATCAGCCCGGTGGCCTCCGCCAGCGGGACGAACTCGTCCGGCGCCAGCTCACCCAGCGTCGGATGCGTCCATCGCACCAACGCCTCGAAGCCGGCAACCTCGCCGGTCGTCAGGCTGACCTTCGGCTGGTAGGCGAGCCGCAACGAGCCGTCACCCAGCGCTTCGCGCAGGCCGGTCAGCACCTGCAGCCGGCGGGCACCGTCGCGCTCGTCGCCGGGCTCCCACTCGGCGATGCCCGATGCCGTCCCGGCCGCGGTGGTCATCGCCAGCTCGGCGCGTCGCAGCAGATCGGCGGCGCCGCTGCCGTGATCCGGCGAACGCGCGATGCCCATCGCGACCCGGACGTCGGCGTTGAGGTCGGCGAACCGGATCGACCCTTCCACCCGGCCCTTCACCGCCATCGCGTTGAGCCGGCCGATCTCGCTGCCGACGGCGCCCGGCACCGCCACTGCGAACTGGTCGGCAGCCACCCGGGCGATCAGCGAGCCGGGCGCGGGGGCGCCGGCCAGCCGCTCGGCCACCTCGACCAGGATCTGGTCGCCGGCGTCGTGGCCGAGCATCTCGTTGACGTCGTGGAACCGTTCGATGTCGAGCAGCAGCAAGACGCCGCCGCCGGCGCCGTCGAAGCCGGTGTCGAGGAAGCCGCGGAGCCGGTCCAGGCTGGCGAGTCCGGTCAGCGAGTCGCGGGCACCGACGTCGCGCAGCCGGTCGGCGAGCGCGGCCTCGCGCGCGAGCAACTCGGTCTCGCGAGCAGCCAGCGCGGCTTCTCGTTCGGCAAGGACGCGTTCTCGCGCGCGGCGTCCCCTCACGATCCGATGTTAGCCGCGTGACCCCTGTGACACTGATCTCCGCGCTTCGCGGTACCCATCATGATGGCGGGGTAAGGAGGGCGCCATGGCTGGCAGCGCTAGACCGCCGCGGATCCTGATCGTGGGCGGCGGCTACGTCGGGATGTACACCGCATTGCGGTTGCAGCGAAAGCTGCACCGCGGCGAGGCCGCGATCACGATCGTCGACCCGCAGTCGTACATGACGTATCAGCCGTTCCTGCCCGAGTCGGCGGCCGGCAGCCTCGAGCCGCGCCATGTGGTGGTGCCACTGCGACGGGTGCTCAAGCGCTGCGAGGTGCTGGTCGGCCGGATTACGTCGATCGACCACGCCAACCGGACCGCGCAGTTCGATCCGTCCGAGGGCGAGGGACGCGAGCTGCCCTACGACATCCTCGTGATGGCGCCGGGATCGATCGCGCGGACGCTACCGATCCCCGGCTTGGCCGAGGTCGGCATCGGCTTCAAGACCGTCGCGGAGGCGATCTACCTGCGCAACCGGGTGTTGGCGAAACTCGACTTGGCGGCCTCGACGGAGGATCCGCGGATCCGACGGCGCGCGCTGACGTTCGTGTTCATCGGCGGCGGTTACGCCGGCATCGAGGCGATCGCCGAGCTGCAGGACATGGCGCGGGACGCGACCCGCTACTTCCACCGGGTCCAACCGTCGGACATGCGGTGGATCATGATCGAAGCGACCGGCCGGATCCTGCCGGAGGTCAGCGAAGGGCTGGCGGAGTACACGGTCCGCGAGCTGGCCAAGCAGGGCGTCGAAGTACGCCGCAACACCAAGGTCACGAGCCTCGCGGACGGGTGCGTCGAGCTCTCCGACGGCGAGCGGTTCGAGGCGGAGACCGTCGTGTGGACCGCCGGTGTGCGGCCGAACCCATTGCTCGAGCAGACCGACCTGCCGCTCGACGAGAAGACGCGGCTGCGCTGCCGTGCCGACCTGCGCGTCGACGGGGTCGAGGATGCCTGGTCGGCCGGCGACTGCGCGGCCGTGCCCGACCTGACGAAGTCCGATCCCGACGCGATGTGCGGCCCGACCGCGCAGCACGCCGTCCGGCAGGCCAAGCAACTCGGCGACAACATCGTGGCGAGCCTGCGTGGCAAGCCGGTGCGCGACTACAAGCACGCGTACGCCGGGTCGGTCGCCAGCCTCGGCCTGCACCGCGGCGTCGCCGAGGTCTACGGCATCCGGGTGCGCGGCCTGCCGGCGTGGTTCATGCACCGCACCTATCACCTGGCGCGGGTGCCGACCACCAACCGAAAGTTCCGGGTCACCATCGACTGGACCCTGGCGCTATTCTTCCGGCGCGAAATCGTGTCGTTCGGCTCGTTCACTAACCCGCGCGCTGAGTTCACGGCCGCAACCACGAAGCACTAACGTCAGCAGCGCCCGCCCGGATGGCGCAACGGCTGACGCAGGAGCCTTAAAAGCTCTGGCCCGCAAGGGCGTGTGGGTTCGAATCCCACTCCGGGCACGTCGTGCGAGTGAGACCGAGGAGAGGTAATGACCAAGGCTGAGGATGCTTTCGCGCTGTTTCAGGCCGCCGTCGGACAGCCCGAGGGCACCGGCGAGTGGTTCGAGGTGACGCAGGACCGGATCAACGCGTTCGCCGACGTCACCGAAGACCACCAGTTCATCCACGTCGACCCGAAGCAGGCCGCCGACCTATCCCCGTGGGGCACGACCATCGCGCACGGCTTCCTGACGCTGTCGCTGCTGACGCACCTGTCGCACTCCATCCAGCAGCCGGCCGAGCGGTTCGACGGCGTCGTGATGGGGGTCAACTACGGCTTCGAGAAGGTGCGCTTCATCAGCCCGGTCAAGGTCGGGTCGAAGATCCGGGTCAGCAGCGTGCTCGCGGCGGCCGAGCTGAAAGACCCCAACAACGTGCAGATCACCCGGACGATGACGGTGGAGATCGACGGTGAGTCGAAGCCGGCACTGGTCGCCGACTGGATCACCCGAATCGTCTACGGCTGAGCAGCGCAATCCCGCGCGCGGCTCAGCCCGCGACATCCGGGCCGGCGCGCGTGAGCGCGAGCCGCAGCAGCACCCGCTGGTCGCGCTCCATCGCCGCGCGGTAGTCGTCCCAGTCCGGGTGCTCGCCTGACACCGAGCGGTAGTAGGCGATCAGCCCGTCCATGGCTTCCGGCAGGCTGACCACGGTTACCGCGCCCTCGACCTGCACCCAACGGCCACCGAAGAACTTGTCCGGGAAGACGCAGATCCACGCGCGCGGGTCACGGCGTACGTTCTTGGTCTTCATCGCGGGCTCGCGCGAGGACACCACGACGTACCCCTCGTCGTCGACGGAGGCAGTCACCGGCGACAGCTGCGGAGTGCCGTCGGCGCGCATCGTCGCCATGACGGCGTGGTGCTGAGTGCGGATCACATCGCGGGCTTCGTCGAGGTCCATGACCGCGCAACGAGCCCGCGGCGCGGCTAATTCCGGTTGGCCGCGCGGCGCCGGTCGTGCTCGTGGACGATGGCGCGGGCATAGCCGTGCGGCAGGCCGTGCTCGTCGCGAAGCCAGGTGACCCGTTCGTCGAAGCGCAGCAACGCCGGGCCGGCGTCCAGGCAGCCGAACCAACTCGTCAGGTCACGCCCCGTGGCGTCGGGGATCCTCGCCAGCAGCGACTGGTGGGTGTCCTCGGAACGGGGCATCGACATTGGTCCTCCCGGCGCAGGCGGCTGACGGCTGGTCCCGTTAGGGTGCCCCACTCCGGGGTCCCCGGACAAGGGACGGCTGGCTACCCTTCGCCGGGTGGCGGCGGAGCCGGTTGAGTACGACGAACGGCTCGCGCTCACCGCGGCCGAACTGGATCGGCTCGCGACTAGATTGCGCCGGCTCAGCGCGGCGGCGTGGACCACGCGTCGTGCCCCGGTCGTCGCGTTGCTCCGGCAGCTGGCGGACGTCGAGCGGAGTGTCTCCCGCGGCTCGCCCCACGACGTTCCGGCGGTGCCTGACCATGCAATGGGCGACGCCGTCGCCACGATCGGCGGCGACGCGCTCGACGTACTGTCCGGCTACCCGGACGACCGGCAACTCGCGGTAATGCTGTCGGCGGTGCGTGCCGCCCTCGACGCGACCCGCTAGCTGAGCCGCTCCACGACCATGGCCATGCCCTGGCCGCCACCGACGCACATCGTCTCCAGCCCGAACGTCTTGTCGTGGGTCTGCAGCGAGTTGATCAGCGTCGTCAAGATCCTGGCGCCGGTCATGCCGAACGGGTGACCCAGCGCGATCGCGCCGCCGTTGATATTCAGCTGGTCGCCGAACGGGTCGATGCCGATCTCACGAGCCGACGGGATGACCTGCGCGGCGAACGCCTCGTTGATCTCGACCAGGTCGATGTCGTTGATCGACTTGCCGGCATGGGCGAGCGCGCTCTTCGTCGCCTCGATCGGCCCGAGTCCCATGATCTCCGGGCTGAGCGCCGAGACGCCGGTCGAGACGATGCGCGCCAGCGGGGTCAGGCCGAGCTCTTTCGCCCGCGTGTCGCTCATGATGACGACGGCCGCGGCGCCGTCGTTGAGCGGGCAGCAGTTGCCGGCGGTGACCGTGCCGTCCGGCCGGAACACCGGCTTCAGCGCCTGGACCGCTTCAAGCGTGACCCCCGCCCGCGGCCCGTCGTCCTTCGACACCTCGGTGCCGTCCGGCTTCGTCACCGGCGTCACCTCGCGGTCGAAGAAACCGTTGGCGATCGCCTTCTCGGCCAGGTTCTGTGACCGCACCCCGAACTCGTCCTGCTCCTGGCGCGACACGCCCTTCAATTGTGCGACGTTCTCGGCGGTCTGACCCATCGCGATGTAGACGTCCGGGATGTCGCCGGACTCCCGCGGATCGGACCAGGTGAAGTTGCCCTCGCCGGCCTTCGCCGAGCGCGCCTTCGCGTCCGCGAAGACCGGGTTCTCGGTGTCGGGGAGCGAGTCGCTGCTGCCCTTCGCGTACCGGCTGACGCACTCCACACCGGCGCTGACGAAGACGTCGCCCTCGCCGGCCTTGATCGCATGGAACGCCATCCGAGTCGACTGCAGGCTCGACGAGCAGTAGCGCGTGATCGTGGTACCGGGAACGTCGTCGAGGCCGAGCATGACGGCGATGACGCGGGCGATGTTGAACCCCTGCTCGCCACCCGGCAGGCCGCAGCCGACGATCAGGTCGTCGATCGTGTGCGGGTCGAGCTGCGGCACCTTGTCGAGTGCGGCCTGCACGATCGTCTTCGCCAGGTCATCCGGCCGGAAGTCGACGAGCGAGCCCTTGAAGGCGCGACCGATGGGGGAGCGAGCGGTCGCAACGACGACGGCCTCAGGCATGGCAACTCCTCACGAGAGCGAGACAGGCTTCCTACAGTACGTTCCCTGCAATGGAGGTCTACGCCTCGGTCCTCGACCTGATCGGGAACACTCCGCTCGTCCGGCTGCGGAGCGTTGCCGGCAACGCTCCCGCTCCGGTCTTTGCCAAACTCGAGTACTTCAATCCGGGCGGCTCGGTCAAAGACCGGATCGCGACCCGGATGATCGACGCCGGCGAACGCAGCGGTGCGCTCCAGCCCGGCGGCACGATCGTCGAGCCCACGTCCGGCAACACCGGGATCGGGCTGGCCATCGTGGCCCAGCAGCGCGGCTACCGATGCGTCTTCGTCTGCCCCGACAAGGTGTCGCAAGACAAGATCAGCGTGCTCCGTGCCTACGGCGCGGAAGTCGTCGTCTGCCCCACCGCCGTCCCGCCCGACCACCCTGACTCCTACTACAAGGTGTCGGATCGGATCGCCCGCGAGCGCCCCGGTGCCTGGAAGCCCGACCAGTACTCCAACCCCGGCAACCCGCAATCGCACTACGAGACCACCGGGCCCGAGATCTGGCGGCAGACCGAGCAGCGCGTCACGCACTTCGTGGCCGGCGTCGGCACCGGCGGCACGATCAGCGGCGCCGGCCGATTCCTGAAGGAGGCGTCGAACGGCAAGGTGCAGGTGATCGGAGCCGACCCTGAGGGCTCCGTCTACTCCGGCGGCACCGGCCGGCCCTACCTCGTGGAAGGCGTCGGCGAGGACATTTGGCCGCAGACCTACGACCGGACGATCTGCGACCAGGTCATCGCCGTCTCCGACGCCGACTCGTTCCTGATGACGCGGCGGCTGGCGGCCGAGGAGGGCATGCTCGTCGGCGGCTCCTGCGGGATGGCCGTCGTGGCTGCCGTCTCGGTCGCGCAGCGGCTCACGCCCGACGACCTCGTCGTCGTACTCCTCCCGGACGGCGGCCGCGGCTACCTGTCGAAGATCTTCAACGACGACTGGATGGCCGACTACGGCTTCCTCGCCAGCGCCGACCGGGCCGAGACCGTCGGCGAGGTGCTCACCGGCAAGAGCGGCCAGCTGCCGGAGTTCGTGCACGTGCACCCCAACGAGACCGTGCGTGAGGCGGTCAACATCCTGCGGGAGTACGCCGTGTCCCAGATGCCGGTGGTGCGCGCCGAACCACCGGTGATGGTCGCCGAGGTAGTCGGGTCCGTCGTCGAGCGGGACCTGCTCGATGCGCTGTTCGCCGGCCGGGCCCGGCTGGCCGATCCGCTCGAACGGCACATGTCGGCACCGCTGCCGATGATCGGCGCGGGCGAACCGGTCGAGGCTGCCGTCAGCGCGCTACAGGATGCGGACGCGGCCGTGGTGTTGGACGACGGTCGACCGGTCGGCATCGTGACCCGCCAGGACCTGCTCGGCTTTCTCGCGTCGCGGTAACGCGGTGCTGGGGCGGTTGGCATATTCGCTCTGCGGTGCTGGGGGCGGTGGCATCTTCCGCTCTCGGTGCTGGGACAAAGAGCCCTTCGGGCTTTTGTCCACGCATCCTCCGAGCGGAATATGCCACCGCGTACTCGGCTCGTATGCGGCGGTTTGCTTGGTTGCCTAGCGCGACTCGTGTCGGGTTGGGCGACGTCGTGAGGGCGGGGCGTGAGTTGCTCTTGGCAACCGGGGTGGATCGGGGGTAGGGCGGCGGCGCGGGTCGTTGCGGTACACAGCGCGTGTCGGTGACGGGTTGTCCACCGGTGGTGCCGAGTCGCGCTTCGCTTGGCGTTTGTGGGTCACGGTCGGTGGATGGAGGACAGCTTGTTCATCGACCCGCAGGCGTTGTTGGACGAGTGGCGTGATGATCCGGGCCCGGGGGCGGCGGGATATCGATCCGACGAACGCATCCTGCTCGAGGGTGAGTACGGCCTCGAGATCTACATGCGCGACCTCGCTGGTGAGTGGCGGCGGGTGCTCGACGACCGGAAGTCGATTCCGTTCGAGCCCGACGCGCCCGGTCGGTATCTCGCGACCGCGCTACGACGCAGCCGCGATCTGGCCGGAATCTCGCAGCGTGCGCTGGCGAGCCGTGCAGGTGTTGGGTCATCAGCCGGTCGTCACGACGGCGGCGACTGAGGCGGCCGGGGTTGGGCGGGTCGCTAGCGTGACAGCCGTGGCAGACCAGGAAGCGGGCGACCGCCAGCCGGGGTTCGAGACGGTCGCGCTGCACGCGGGGCAGGAACCCGATCCGCTGACGGGTGCGGTGGTGCCGCCGGTCTACCTGACGTCGACCTATGCGCAGGACGGGGTGGGCGGACTGCGCGGCGGTTACGAGTACAGCCGCAGCGCCAATCCGACGCGCGCCGCGCTGGAAACCTGCCTGGCGGCGCTGGAGGGCGGCGCCAAGGGATTTGCGTTCGCCAGCGGGCTGGCCGCCGAAGACACGGCGTTGCGGGCGTTGTGCCAGCCGGGCGACCACGTGGTCATTCCGGCCGATGCGTACGGCGGCACCTATCGACTGTTCGCCAACGTGCTCGAGCGGTGGGGCCTCAGCTACACGCCGGTGGACCAGCGAAACCTCGACGGCGTCCAAGCGGCGATCCGCGACAACACCCGAATCGTCTGGTGCGAGACGCCGACGAACCCGCTGCTCGGCATCAGCGACATCAGCGCGCTCGCGGCAGTCGCACACGGCGCCGACGCGCTGCTCGTGGTCGACAACACCTTCGCGTCGCCGTACCTGCAGCAGCCGTTGCGGCTCGGGGCCGACGTCGTCGTGCACTCGATGACCAAGTACCTCGGCGGTCACAGCGACGTCGTCGGCGGAGCGCTGGTCGCGGCCGACCCCGAACTGGCAGAGCGCCTCGGCTACCACCAGAACGCGATCGGTGGCATCGCCGGACCGTTCGACTCCTGGTTGGTACTGCGCGGGTTGAAGACGCTGGGCGTCCGGATGGACCGGCACTGCGACAACGCCGAGCGCGTGGTGGCGCTGCTCCGGTCGCACGACGCCGTGACCGAGGTGCTCTACCCGGATCGCGACCCGGTCGCGGCGAAGCAGATGCGGCGGTTCGGCGGCATGGTGTCGTTCCGGACGGCCGGTGGCGAGGCGCAGGCGGTGGAGGTCTGCGGCCGGACCCGGTTGTTCACGTTGGCCGAGTCGCTCGGTGGCGTCGAGTCGCTGATCGAGCACCCGGCGCGGATGACCCACGCCAGTGCGGCCGGCTCACCCCTGGAGGTGCCGCCCGACCTCGTGCGCCTCTCGGTCGGGATTGAGACCGCCGACGATCTCCTCGCCGACCTGCGGCAGGCCCTCGGCTGACCCGGCCGACGGCAGGCCGCGGGTCTCGGGCGCAAACACCGCGAGCGTGGCCGCGGCCGCCAGGATCGCCGCCGTCGAGCCGAACGCCGCGGCGTACGACGCATCTGCGATCCGCCCGGCAACCACCGGCCCGACGACGCTGCCGACATCGGAGGACATCGTGTACGCCGCGAACACTGGGCCGCCGCTGCCCTCGACAACGTCACCCACGATCGCCGCCGGCGCCACATCGAGCAGACCCGAGCCGAGGCCGAGCAGGCCCAGGCCGATCAGGTAACCGGCGAGCTCCGGCCATGCTGCGAGCACCGCGATCCCGGCCGCGCTGCCGATGCAGCCGCTGACCAGTACGGGCTTGCGCCCCACCCGGTCCGCGTAGCGACCGGCCGGCAGCAGGGTCGCGCCATTGACGGCCGACACGATGAGGAAGCCGATGCCCGTCCAGATCACCGGTCGGTGCAGGACGTCGGAGACGAACAACGGGATCAGCGCCGAGCGGACACCGATGGCGCCCCAGGAGTCGGCGAAGTTCGCGACCAGCGCGGCGCGGTAGGCGCGGTTGCGTAGCGCGGTGCCGAGCGATGTCCGCGCAACCGCGCCCGCCGCCGAACGGTCGGCCAACGGCGTTGCGCGAAGCTCGATCAGCGCGACCGACCCGGCGACCACCAGCGTGCCGGCGTAGATGAAGAACGGCAGTCGGATCGAGATGCCGTCGATCACGCCACCCAGCACCGGGCCGGTGATGCCACCGAGCAGGAAGCCGCCCTGCCAGAACCCGACGGCGTGCGCCCGGCTCTCCGGTCCGACCATCCGCACCAGCAGGCTCATCGCGCCGATCGAGAACATCGCGGAGCCGACGCCGCCGATCCCGCGCAGCAGGATCAGCTGGACGTAGCTCTGCGCGACGCCGGCGAGTGCGCTGCTGACCGCCACGATGCCGATGCCGGTTGCGAGCACGAGCCGCTCGCCCAGCCGGTCGACCAGCCGGCCTGCCGGAAAGGCGAACGCGATCCGCATCACCGCGAACGCGCTGATGACCGCCGCCGCCGCAGCCCGGCCGACGCCGAAGTCGCGAGCGAACACCGGCAGCGCCGGCGCCACGATCCCGAAGCCGAGCGCGACGAAGAACGCGACCGCGACCAGCACCCGCACCTCGCGGGGCAGCGGAATGGTGGCGTCGCCGCTCGGCGACCGCGCGATCCGCACCCTCCGCCCCGCCGCTCGCGCCGACTAACCCGAGACGGCTAGGACGCGCGGGCGACGCGCCCCCGCCGGGCGCGCAGGTAGTCGCTGATGACGTAGTCGCCGAGCCGCTCGGCATCCGGCGTAAAGACCCGGCCGCCGTTGCGCTGTGCTATCGCCTCGACGAACCGCACCAACCCGGGCTCGTCGTCGAGCATGAACACGTTGATCGTTGCGCCGCGCCGGGTCATCCGCTCGACCTCTGCCATGGTCGCGGCGGTGGTCTCGGGATGGGTCGGCCAGTCGAACCAGGCGCTGCCGTCCGGCAGCAGGTGCGCGGTCGGTTCGCCGTCGGTGACGACCATGACCACCGGCTCGGCGTCGGGATGCCCGGCCAGATGACGGCCGGCCAGCATCAACGCGTGTTGCAGGTTGGTGCCCTGCACCATGTCCCAGGTCAAGCTCGGCAGGTCGGCCGCGCGCAGCACCCGCGCGTAGCGCGAGAAGCCGATCACCTCGATGGCGTCTTGCGGGTACTTCGTCGTCACCAACGTGTGCAGCGCGAGGGCGGTCGACTTCGCGGTCGCCCAGGTACCGCGCAGCGCCATCGAGTAGGACAGGTCGACCAGGAGCGCGACCGCCGCGCCCGACCGCCGTTCGGTCTCGACCACCTCGAAGTCCTCGACCGCGACTCGCACCGGCGTCCCCTGGCCGGTCCGCAGCACCGCGTTCTTGACCGTGCGTACGACGTCGAACGGCTGCTGGTCGCCGAACTCCCACGGCCGAGTTGCACCCGTCGGGTCGCCGGCGGCGCCGGCGTCGTGCTGATCGTGGTCGCCGCGACCGCGGGCGTGCAGCCGCGCGAAGATCCGGCGCAGCGCGGTCTCGCCGAGTCGGCGCATCCCCTTCGGGGTCAACGTCAGCTCGCCGTCGCTGCGTTGCAGGTAGCCCTGCCGCTGCAGCTCGCGCTCCACCCGGCGCAGCGCCTCGAGGTCGTCGACGGCGTTACGGCCGAGGGCGCGCTCGAGCAGCTCCGGGTCGACGTCGTCGAGCGATGCGCCCGGATACGACTGCGACAGCAACTGCTCGAGCTCGTCGAGGTCGGCGGCGTCCTCCAACGCCGTGGTCGCGTCACCGAGGCCGAGGGGCGTGTCGCCGCGCATCTGCTGCCGGCTGCGCCAGTCCAGCTCGGGCCGGCGCGACCGCAACGCGTCCGACAGCCGCGCCAGCTCGTCGGCCAACCCGGTGTCCGCCATCGCCTGCTGCATCAGCCCGGCCAGCTCCGCCTGCTGCTCCGGCGACAACGAGTTCATCAACCGCTGCGCCGCCGCGGCCCGGCGTGCCAGCGAGTCGACCAGCTCGTCGAGCGACTGCGGCTGGTCCGGGAAGAACTCGCCGTACTCCTGCATGAACTGCTCGAACCGCTCGCTGACGTCCTCGCCTCTGGCGTCGGCGTCGAGCATCTCGTTGAGCGCGGCGAGCATCTCGCGAATCCGCTGCTGCGTCTGCGGGTCGCCGTTCGCGAGCGCCTGCTTCATGCCGCGGAACTGGCTGTCGAGCACCTCGGAGCGCAACAGGTCCTGGATCTGCTGGTACGCCGCGGCCGCCTCCGGCGAGCGCCAGCGATGCTCGGCCAGCTCGCGCACCGCCCGCGCGGTGTCATTGGGCAGCGCGTCGAGCTCGGCCTCTTCCAGGCGCGCGTCGTCGCTCGGGTCGGCGAACAGCGCCCGGCGCTCCGCCTCCAACGCCTGGTCGAGCAGCTCTCGGACCTGCGCCAGCGTGCCGTCCAGCCGGCCGGCGCGTCGCGCCTGGCGCTGCCGCTTGCGCACGTCGCGCATCAGGCTGTCAAGCCCGCGCCGTCCGGTGAGACCGCGGCGCAGCAACCGCTGCAACGCCTCCGCCGGCGAGGCGCCGGACAGGACCGAGTCGCCGATCTCGTCGATCGCGTCGGTCAGGTCGTACGGTGGCGCCAGCGGGTCATCGCCGCCGTGCCACTCGCCGTACCTCGATCTCACCGCGCCCCATACACGGTGCGGTCGGGGAGCGTCTCCTTGGACAGCCGGCGCAGCAGGTAGAGCCCTTCGAGTGCGAACTCCAGGCCGGCGGCCGCCAGGCCGGGCGACTCGCCCTCGTCGATGCCGAGCGCGCTGAGGATCCGGCCGAGCCCCGGCACCGTGCCGAGCCCGCTGAGCAGCTCGGTGCCCGGCACCAGCTCGCCGGTCTCGACCGTCGTGCCCTCGTTGAACACGTCGACCAGCGGCGCCAGATCGACGCCGCCCAGTCGGGCCCGAAACGTGTCGGCCACCGCCCGCCGCAGCAGGTGCTCCAGGATCTCCGGCTCGCGGCCTTCTTCCGACGCCTCGAACTCGACCTTGCCCTGTACCGCCGGCACGATCGCCGGCAGGTCGGCGACCCGGGCGACCGGCATCTCCTCGCCGGTCAGCGCCGCCCGCCGCACCGCCGACGCCGCCACCGTCTCGGCGGCGGCCACCGCGAACCGCGCGGAGACCCCGGAGCGCTGGTCGACGGCGGGCGAGTCGCGGACGTGGCGGGTGAACCGCGCGACCACCTCGACGAGGTGGTCGGGCAGCGCGGCGGAGACCGCGTCGTCGCCCCAATGCACGACCGCTTCCTGGCGCACCATGCGCAGCTCGTCCTCGAGCTCCAGCGGGTAGTGCGTGCGGACCTCGGCGCCGAACCGGTCCTTCAGCGGGGTGATGATTCGTCCCCGGTTGGTGTAGTCCTCGGGGTTCGCGGTTGCGACGAGCATGACGTCGAGCGGCAGCCGCAGCACGTAGCCGCGCACCTGGATGTCGCGCTCCTCCAACACATTGAGCAGCGCGACCTGGATCCGCTCGGCGAGGTCGGGCAGCTCGTTGATCGCGACGATCCCGCGGTTGGTGCGGGGGACCAGGCCGTAGTGCACCGTCTCGGGGTCGCCGAGGGTGCGGCCCTCCGCCACCTTGATCGGGTCGACGTCGCCGATCAGGTCACCGACCGACACGTCGGGGGTGGCGAGCTTCTCGGCGTACCGCTCATCTCGCGGCTTCCAGCTGACCGGCAGGTCGTCGCCGGCCTCGGCCGTCAGCCGGCGACAGCGCGCGCAGGCCGGGGCATACGGATGGTCGTTGATCTCGCAGCCGGTCACGACCGGCGTCCACTCGTCGAGCAGGTCGACGAGGGTCCGGGCCAGCCGGGTCTTGCCCTGGCCGCGCTCGCCGAGCAGCACGATGTCGTGGCCGGCCAGCACCGCGCGCTCGACCTGCGGCAGCACGGTGTCGTCGAAGCCGATGATGCCGGAGAACCGCTCGCCGCCTTCCGCCATCCGCGCGAGCAGGTTGTCGCGCAGCTCGGCGTGCACGCTCTTGTGGCGATGGCCGGATGCCCGCAGCGCGGCGAGCGTGGTCGGGCGGTCGGTGGGCGAGGCAGGGGCGGCGGCACTCATCACCTCACGTTACGTCCAGCCGGGGCAGACTGAACACATGGCTGCATTCGGTGACGGCCTCGCCGTCGGGGCGGATCTCGTCGAGGCGACCGACACCGCGGTGGCCCGAGCGACCGCGGGCCTGGCCGGCCACCGGGCCGACCTGATGATCGGGTTCGTCCACGGCGAGGACGTCGCCGCGATCGAAGCCGCACTGCACCGGCTCGCCGAGCTGGCCGGCGCCGCGACCGTGCTGGGTTGCTCGGTGCCCGGTGTCATTGCCGGCGGCCGCGGCGTGGAGGAGACGCCGGCGGTCGCCGTCTGGTGCGCTGCGTTGCCCGACGCGCAGGTGCGCAGCTTCGCGCTGCGGGCGGTGCCGGCCGCCGGCGGCCTCGCCGTGTTGGGCATGCCGGAGCAACAGCTGGACGACGCGGTCGCGGTACTGCTCGCGGACCCGTGGTCGTTCCCGGTCGACGGCTTCGTCGCGGAGAGCAACACCACGCTGCCGGGCCTGCCGGTGGTCGGCGGGCTCGCGGTCGGGCCCGACGGGCACGGCTCGACCCGGCTGCTGGTCGATGGCCGGGTCGTGGACGAGGGCGCGGTCGGTGTCGTGCTGGGCGGCGCGGTCGACGTCCACCCGCTGGTCAGCCAGGGCTGCCGCCCGGTCGGGCCGACCATGACAGTGACGGCGGCCGAGGGCAACCTGCTGCTCGAGCTGGCCGGAGCGCCGGCGCTCGCCAAGCTCGAGGAGATCGTGACGACGTTGCCGCCGGAAGAGCAGTCGCTGGTCGCCACCGGCCTGCAGATCGGCATCACCCGCGACGAGTACGTCGACGAGCAGGGGCAGGGCGACTTCTTGATCCGCGGCGTCGCGGGCGCGGACGAGGCCCGCGGCGCGCTCGCGGTCGGCGACGTGGTGCCGGTCGGCCGGACCGTCCGGTTTCAGGTCCGCGACGCGGTGGCCGCCGACGCCGACCTGCGCGCGACGCTCGACGCGTTTCGCGACCGTCGGTCCCGCGACGTGCAGGGGGCGCTGTTGTTCTCCTGCAACGGTCGCGGTGCGGGCTTGTTCGGTACGCCGGACCACGACCCCGAGGTGGTGCGGTCACAACTGGTCGGCTCCGGCGTCGCCGGCTGCTTCGCCGCCGGCGAGATCGGCCCCGTCGCCGGGCGCAACTTCGTGCACGGCTTCACCGCGTCGATCCTCGCGTTCAGCGCGACGTGACCAACGCGGCGCAAATGACGGTCGGCGACGTCGAGGCGGCGGCCGAGCTGCTCCGCGACGTCGTCCGGCGTACCCCACTGGAAGGCTCGCGCCCGCTCGCCGAGATGGTCGGCGGTCCGGTGTGGCTGAAGTGCGAGAACCTGCAGCGCGCCGGCTCGTTCAAGCTGCGCGGTGCCTACGTCCGGATCGCGCGATTGACCAAGGCCGAACGCGACCGCGGCGTGGTCGCGGCGAGCGCCGGCAATCACGCGCAGGGCGTGGCGCTGGCGGCCAGCCTGCTGGGCAGCCGGGCGACGGTGTTCATGCCGGAGGGCGCGCCGATCCCGAAGGTCGAGGCGACCCGCGGCTACGGCGCCGAGGTGCGGTTCGCGGGTCTGACCATCGACCAGTCGCTCGATGCGGCGACCGGCTTTGCGGCGGAGGCCGGGCAGGTGCTGATTCACCCGTTCGACCATCCGGACGTCGTGGCCGGCCAGGGCACCGTCGGGTTCGAGATCCTCGACCAGCTGCCTGACGTGCGGACCGTCGTCGTGAGCACGGGCGGTGGCGGCCTGCTGTCGGGCGTCGCGCTGGCGGTGAAGGCGCGGCGGCCCGAGGTCCGTGTCATCGGCGTGCAGGCGACCGGGGCGGCGAGCTTCGCCGAGTCGCTACGCGCCGGTCATCCGGTGTCGCTCCCGGCCATGGCGACGGTCGCGGACGGCATCGCGGTCGGCTGCCCCGGCGAGCTGACGTTCGACTTGGTGCGCCGCTACGTCGATGACGTCGTCACCGTGTCCGACGACGCCTTGGCCCGCGCGCTGCTGCTCTGCCTGGAGCGGGCCAAGCTGGTCGTCGAGCCGGCCGGCGCGGCGGCGGTCGCCGCCCTGATGGAGCAGCCGACGGCGTTTCAGCCCCCGGTCGTGGCCGTGCTGTCCGGCGGCAACATCGACCCGGTGCTGCTGCTGCGCGTGCTGCGCCACGGCATGATCGCGGCCGGTCGCTACCTGTCGTTCCAGCTGCGCATCCCGGACCGCCCGGGCGAGCTCGCCCGGCTGCTCCAGGAGCTGGCGGCATCGGGCGCGAACGTGCTGGACGTCGAACACCTGCGCACCGGACCACAGCTGCACCTCGACGAGGTCGAGGTGCAGCTGCAACTGGAAACCCGCGGCCCCGCGCACCGCGAAGCGGTGCTCGGCCGGCTTCGCGCCGCCGGCTACCCGCTGGGTCTGTGACGGCTTGGGCTAGCCGGTGTACGGCGACGCGCTGATCAGCTCGACCCGGATCTCGCTGCCGGTCGGCGCGGTGTAGCTGACCTGGTCGCCCGGCGACGCCCCGGTGAGCGCTTGACCGAGCGGCGACTGTGCGGAGTACACGGTCACGTCGGTGACCGCCGCCTCCTCCCGGGAGCCGATCAGGAACGTCTCCTCGTCGCCGCCGTCGACGTACCGGATCCGCACGACCATTCCCGGTCCCGCCACACCCTCGTCGGCGGTCGGCGGCGTCCCAACCTTGGCGTCACGCAACAGCTGGGTGAGCTGACGAATCCGCGCCTCCATCTTTCCCTGCTCGTCCTTGGCGGCGTGGTAGCCGCCGTTCTCGCGCAGGTCGCCTTCGGCGCGGGCGGCGCCGATCCGGCGGGAGATCTCCGCCCGGGCGGGTCCCGACAGCTCTTCCAGCTCCGCCTTGAGCCGGTCGTAGGCCTCCTGGGTCAGCCAGGTCACGGTCGTGTCGCTCATCCGATCCAGGTTACGGGCTAGCCATGCCACGATTGAAGCCGTGACCGATGGATCGCTGCGCCTGCTGGCGGTGCACGCGCACCCCGACGACGAGGCCAGCAAGGGCGCGGCGACGGTCGCCCGCTACGTCGCCGAGGGCGTCGAGGTGATGGTCGCCACCTGCACCGGCGGCGAGCGCGGGTCGATCCTGAACCCCGCGATGGACCGTCCCGACGTGATCGCCAACCTCAGCGGGATCCGGCACAAGGAGATGCAGCGCGCGATCGAGATCCTGGGCGTGCACCACACCTGGCTGGGATTCGTCGATTCGGGCCTGCCCGAGGGCGACCCGGTGCCACCGGTGCCGGAGGGCTGTTTTGCGCTGGAGTCGCTTGAGGTCGCCGCCGAGCCGCTAGTGCGCCTGGTGCGAACCTTCCGGCCGCACGTCATGACAACGTACGACGAGAACGGCGGCTACCCGCACCCCGACCACGTCATGACGCACAAGGTCAGCGTCGAGGCGTTCGACGCAGCCGGCGACCCGGACCGCTATCCCGGCACCGGCGAGCCGTGGCAGCCGCTGAAGCTCTACTACCACATGACGTTTCACCGGGCGCGGTTCCAAGCGCTGCACGACGCCATGACCGCGGCCGGCCTGGAGTCGCCGTACGCCGACCGGCTCAAGGAGTGGGGCGATCGACCGGACGTCGGCGGCCGAGTCACGACCCGGGTCCACTGCGCCGACTACTTCGAGGTGCGCGACCGGGCGCTGCTCGCCCACGAGACCCAGGTGGACCCGCTGTCGTTCTGGTTCGCCTGCCCGCTCGACGTGCAGCGGGTGGCGTGGCCCACCGAGGACTACGAGCTGGCCCGGTCGCTGGTCGACAGCGAGCTGCCGGAGGACGACCTGTTCGCAGGCGTCCGCGACGAGGCGCGGCGATGATCCTCGCCTCCGGCGACAGCGCGGTCGGCGCCGGCCTGATCGCGTTCCTGGTCGTGGTCGCGCTGGGGATCGCGGCGTACTTCCTGTTCCGGTCGATGAACCGTCACCTGCGCAACGTGCCGAAGTCGTTCCCGCCGCCGGACGACCATGACGACGAGTCCGGATGACGAGCGCACCGGCGTCGCATGCCGAGGTCGCTGCCCGGCTGCGGGTCGCGATCGCGCGGCTGGCGCGCCAGCTCCGGCAGCAAAGCGTCGGCGGCCTATCGCCGTCGCAGTGGTCGGCGATGATCACCATCGAGGACAACGAACCGGTCCGCATCGGTGACGTCGCGGAGCGCGAAGGTGTCAGCGCGCCGACCGCCACCCGGATCGTCGCGGTGCTGGAGGAGGCCGGCATGGTGTCGCGGTCCAGCGACCCGCTCGACCGCCGCACCGCCTACATCGCGCTGACCGAGACGGGACGCGAGAAGCTCGAGTGGTCGCGCAGCGTCCGCACCGCTGCGCTGGTGCAACGGCTCGGCCACATGTCCGAGGAAGACATCGGCCGGTTGGTCGCCGCCTTGCCGGTGCTCGAGTCACTGCTCGTCGACGAACGGCTGGACCACCCGCCCGCCGACTGAGTAAAGCCCTCGCATGGCACCGTGGGGTGGTGGCAAACCGGCTCGCGGACTCGACCAGCCCGTACCTGCTCCAGCACAAGGACAACCCAGTCGACTGGTGGCCCTGGTGCGACGAGGCGTTCGCGGAAGCCCGCCGTCGTGACGTTCCCGTCCTGCTGTCCGTCGGCTACGCCGCCTGCCACTGGTGTCACGTCATGGCGCACGAGTCGTTCGAGGACGCGGAGACCGCGGCGTACCTGAACCAGCACTTCGTGCCGGTCAAGGTCGACCGTGAGGAACGCCCCGACGTGGACGCGGTCTACATGGAGGCGACCCAGGCGATGACCGGCCAGGGCGGCTGGCCGATGACCTGCCTGCTCACACCGACCGGCGACCCGTTCTTCTGCGGCACCTACTTCCCGCCGGTCGACCACGCCGGGATGCCGTCGTTTCGGCGGGTGCTCGCGTCGGTCGCCGAGGCCTGGTCGACCCGGCGCGAGGAGATTCGGCAGGCCGGCGCCGACGTCGTCGCGCAACTCGTGGCACGGTCACCGACGACCGGCGGCGCCGCCTCGATCACGACGGCGCAGCTCGACGCAGCGGCTGTCGCGCTCGGTGCGGAGCACGACGACCGCTGGGGTGGCTTCGGCGGTGCGCCGAAGTTCCCGCCGTCGATGGTGCTCGAGTTCTTGCTCCGGCATGCCGCGCGAACCGGCGACCAGCGCAGCCGGCAGCTGGTCGAGACGACGTGCGAGCGGATGGCCCGTGGCGGCATGTACGACCAGTTGGCTGGTGGCTTCGCCCGCTACTCCGTGGACGCCCGCTGGGTGGTGCCGCACTTCGAAAAGATGTTGTACGACAACGCCTTGCTGGCGCGGGTCTACGCCCACTGGTGGCGACTGACCGGGTCGCCGCTCGGCCGGCGGATCGCGCTGGAGACCTGCGACTGGATGCTCGCCGAGCTGCAGACCGAAGCGGGCGGCTTCGCGTCTTCGCTGGACGCCGATAGTGAGGGCGAGGAAGGCCGCTTCTACGTCTGGACTCCGGACGAGGTCGGCGTCGACGCCGCCGAGCTCTTCGGCGTCACGGCCGACGGCACGTTCGAGCACGGCCGCTCGGTGCTGCAACTGCCGCGCGATCCCGAGGACTGGGCGGCGTACGCCGAGATTCGCGCGCGGCTGCTCGAGCAGCGCGGCAAGCGGGTCCGTCCCGGCCGCGACGACAAGGTCGTCGCGGCGTGGAACGGGCTCGCCATCGCCGCGCTCGCGGACTGCGGCGTGCTGTTCGAACGCCCGGACCTGACCGACGCGGCGAGCGCCGTCGCCGGCGTGCTGGTCGACCGGCACCTCGACGGCGACGGCCGGCTGCGGCGGGTGTCGCGCGACGGCAGCGTCGGATCGCCGGTGGGCGTGCTCGAGGACTACGGCGACGTCGCCGAGGGTCTGCTGACGTTGCACCAGGTCACCGGCGAGCCGCGCTGGCTCGAGGTTGCGCAGCAGTTGCTGGACGTCGCGCTCGCCTACTTCGGCGATGGCGCCGGCGGCTTCTACGACACCGCCGACGACGCCGAGCGGCTGGTGCGCCGGCCCCGCGACCCGACCGACAACGCGACGCCGTCCGGCGCGGCCGCGACCGCGGCCGCGCTGCTGACCTCGGCGGCGCTGACCGGCCGCAGCGACCATCGGAGCGCCGCAGGCCGCGCGCTCGCCGGTGTCGCGGCTTTGGTCGAGCGGTTCCCCAGGTTCGCCGGCTGGGCGGCGGCGGCGGCTGAGGCGATGGTCGCGGGTCCGCTGGAGGTCGCCGTGGTTGGTGCCCCCGAGCTCGCCCGGGTGGCGCGCCGGACGACCTCGCCGGGTGCCGTCGTGGTGACCGCCGGCGAGTCGCCGCTGCTGGCCGACCGCCCGCCGGGTGCGGCGTACGTCTGCCAGAACTTCGTTTGTGACGCGCCGACGACCGACGCGACCGCGCTCGCCGACCGGCTTGGCGTCGTCACGTGGCCATCGTCACAGTGACGCCGGGCGGTCAGCGCACCTAACCTTCCGCTATGCCGGACCTCACCGGTGCCGAGCTGGTCGCGCGGACGGATCGCCGCCTGTCAGCGCGGATCCCGGCGGCGCATCTGGTCGGGGCGATCTTGGCGGCCGCCTCTGGCGCGCTGACCGGTGCCAACATTCACAACCAGCCCGGGTTCACCTCGACCGACCTCATCGCGCTGGTCTGCTACCTCGCGGTCTCCGGACCGGTCGGCCTCGTCACGGCTCGCTGGCTGTGCCGCCGGGCGGTGGGGTGGCTGGTCGAGGACCGGCCGGCAACGGCCGCCGACCAGCGGCGCGTGATGCGGTTGCCGATCGTCCTCGCGCTGCACGGCATGGTCGGTTGGCTGGGCGCCGGCGCGATCTGGTCCGGGCTGACCCTGGCCGGCGGTCACGGCGCCGCTGACACCGCCCGGGTCGCGATGTCGATCGAGCTCGGCGGCCTCACGACCTCCGGCCTGTGTTACTTGATCGTCGAGTGGACGATCCGGCCGGTCGTCGCGCTGGCCCTGCGGCACCAGGTGCCCGACCGGCCGCTCACTCCCGGCGTGCGCACGAAGCTGTTGGCTTCCTGGCTGCTGGGAGCCGACGTCTTCCTGCTGATGATCGGGTTGACCTTCCTGGGTCGACCGTCATCCTCGCCGCCGAGTGAAGCCGCGATCTGGTTCATCATCGGCGCCGGACTGCTCGCCGGCACCGCCGTGGTCTACGTCGCCACCCGGTCGCTGGCGGTGCCGCTGGTCGAACTCCGCCGGTCCGTCGGCAAGGTGCAGCGGGGTGACCTCGACGTACACCTGGAAGTAAACGACGGTGGCGAGCTCGGACTGCTGCAGGCCGGGTTCAACCAGATGGTCGGCGGTCTCCGGGAACGCGCGCTGGTGCAGGACCTGTTCGGCCGGCACGTCGGCGCGGAGGTCGCCCGGGAAGCGATCTCCGCCGGCAATGTCGAGCTTGGCGGCGAACGTCGGCGCGTCGGCGTCATCTTCGTCGACCTGATCGGATCCACCCGGCTGGCGCAGTCCGGCTCGCCGGAACTCGTCGTCGCCTTGCTGAACCGGTTCTTCGCGGCCGTGGTGCGAGTGGTCGCGGACGAGGGCGGCTGGATCAACAAGTTCGAAGGCGACGGTGCGATGTGCGTCTTCGGAGCGCCGGCCGCGGCGGAGGATCACGCGGCGCGGGCGCTGCGGGCCGCGCGGACGCTGCGCCGCGAGCTGCTCGCCCTCGTGGCCACGACGCCCGAGCTTGATGCCGCGATCGGCGTGTCCGCCGGGGACGTGGTCGCCGGCAACGTCGGCGCGCACGAGCGCTTCGAATACACCGTCATCGGCGCGCCGGTGAACGAAGCCGCGCGGCTCTGCGACGCGGCCAAGCAACGCTTCGGCCGGGTGCTCGCCGGCGAGGAGGCGGTCGCCCGCGCCGACGGCGAGGCGGCGATGTGGTCGGTCGGTGGCGAGCTCCAGCTGCGCGGGTACGACGAGCCGACCCTGGTCTACGAGCCGACCGACGGCCCGCCGGTCGCCGCCCGCACCTGAGCCGGGTTGTTCGCCCGGAGCGAACTGGCTCGCGCGGAGAATGCTTACGCGATTACATGTAATCACGCAAGCATTCTGGCGAGGAGGCCGGACAATGAGCGACGAGATTCGCGCCTGGTTCAGCGGACGGCTGCCCGGCGACTGGTTCACATCGGCGCCGTCGGTCGTGGTCGACCGCGACGAGATCACCATCACCGGTGAACTGACGCCACCGGAGCCGGCCGGCGACACCGACGATGCCCGGCGCGCTGCCGAGGCGGGGCGGATCAGCCGGTTCCGCGAGCAGACCCGCGACGAGCGGATCGCGATCGCGCGGGAGGCCGAGCACCGGTTCGGGCGCAAGGTCGCGTGGGCCGCCAAGTGCGGCGAGACCGAGAAGCCGTTCACCCGGCTCGCCGCGCCGGTGATGACCCGGTTGCGGCAGCCCGAGCGAGTCGTGCTCGACACCCTGGTCGACGCGGGCGTCGCGCGGTCCCGCTCCCACGCGCTCGCCTGGTGCGTCCGGTTGGTCGGCGAACACGCCGAGCAGTGGCTGGGCGAGCTGCGGGGGGCGTTGACCGAGGTGGAGCGGCTGCGGGCGGCCGGCCCGGCGAGCAGCTAACCCCGCACCGAGCCGAGCGCCGCGACCCTTACCGAAAGGTGCGGGTCGGCGCGCCGGCGATTCGCCCCCGGTCGTGGCGGGAATACAGGACGAGCGTTATGCTTGGCGCCTTCCTCGCTCGCGCCTAGCCGGAGGAGAGTTATGACCGTTGCCGACACGATTCCCGGGCTGGACACCGCGCCGACCAGGCACGGAAAGCTCGTCGAGTGGGTGCGGCAGGTCGCGGAGCTCACACAACCCGAACGAGTGGAGTGGTGCGACGGCTCCGAGGAGGAATGGGAACGGCTGACCACGGAGCTGGTCGACGCCGGGACCCTGATCCGGCTGAACCCCGAAAAGCGCCCCAACTCCTTCCTCGCGCAGTCCGATCCCGCCGACGTCGCCCGGGTCGAGAGCCGGACGTTCATCTGCTCGGAGCGCGAGGAGGACGCCGGACCCACCAACAACTGGGTGGCGCCGGACGAGATGCGCGACACCCTCAACGGGTTGTTCGAGGGCTGCATGCGCGGCCGCACGATGTACGTCGTCCCGTTCTGCATGGGCCCGCTCGGGTCGAAGATCTCCGCCCTCGGCGTCGAGATCACCGACTCGCCGTACGTCGTGATCTCGATGAAGATCATGACGCGGATGGGCAAGGCCGCCCTCGACGCGATGGGCACCGACGGCTTCTTCGTCCCGGCCGTGCACTCCGTCGGCAAGCCGCTCGCGCCCGGCGAGCAGGACAGCAAGTGGCCGTGCAACGAGACCAAGTACATCGTCCACTTCCCGGAGTCGCGCGAGATCTGGTCCTACGGCTCCGGGTACGGCGGCAACGCGCTGCTCGGCAAGAAGTGCTACGCGCTGCGGATCGCCAGCGTCATGGCGCGCGACGAGGGCTGGTTCGCCGAGCACATGCTGATCCTCAAGCTGACCTCGCCGGACGGCGTGGTGAAGTACATCGGCGCCGGCTTCCCCAGCGCCTGCGGCAAGACCAACCTCGCGATGCTGCAGCCGACGTTGCCGGGCTGGAAGGCAGAGACGGTCGGCGACGACATCTGCTGGATGCGGTTCGGTGACGACGGCCGGCTGCACGCCATCAATCCGGAAGCCGGCTTCTTCGGCGTCGCGCCCGGCACGGGCGAGTCGACGAACAAGAACGCGATCGACACGTTGCACGCCAACTGCATCTTCACCAACGTCGCGCTGACCGACGACGGCGACGTCTGGTGGGAGGGCCTGACCAAGGAACCGCCGGCGCACCTGATCGACTGGAAGGGCCGCGACTGGACGCCGGACTCCGACGAGCCGGCCGCCCACCCGAACGCCCGGTTCACCGCACCCGCGTCGCAGTGCCCGACCATCGCGCCGGAGTGGGAAGACCCGGCCGGCGTGCCGATCGACGCGATCCTGTTCGGCGGCCGCCGCGCCAGCAGCGTGCCGCTGGTCACCGAGTCGTTCGACTGGGCGCACGGCGTCTTCCTGGCCTCGAACGTCGCCTCCGAAGGCACCGCCGCCGCCGAGAACAAGGTCGGTGAGCTCCGTCGCGACCCGTTCGCGATGCTGCCGTTCTGCGGCTACAACATGGGCGACTACTTCGGCCACTGGCTGGCAACCGGGGCATCGGCCGACGCGTCGAAGCTGCCCCGGATCTACTTCGTCAACTGGTTCCGCAAGGACGCCGACGGCAAGTTCGTTTGGCCCGGCTTCGGCGACAACTCGCGAGTCTTGAAGTGGATCGTCGGCCGGCTCGACGGCACCGCCGACGCGACCGACACGCCGCTCGGGCGGGTGCCGACCCCCGACGCACTCGACCTCGACGGGCTCGACCTGACCGCCGAGCAGCTCCAGCTGCTGCTCACGGTCGACCCCGACGACTGGCGCGAAGAAGCCAAGCTGATCCATCCGCACTACGAGCGGTTCGGCGACCACCTGCCGCAGCCGCTGTGGGACCAGCTCAGCCAGCTCGAGCAGCGACTGGGCTGACCGGCGGTCAGTGCCGCATCGCCCAGACCACCCGCACTGACGCGCTCACCGTCTGCCGGCCCGGGTTCAGCGGGATCGGGCTGCCGGGCGCGGCCGCGACGGCGCCGGCCGCACCGTGGATCGCCAGCCGCTCGCCGTTCGTGCCGTGAACGTTGGCGGTGATGCTCATCACCCGGCCGAGCTGCCGGCCGGCCAGCGTCGCGAACTGCTCCGCCGCGTCCTTCGCGCTGGCGAACGCGTCGGCGCGCGCCTTCTCGATCAGTTTCGCCTTATGCGCAATCGTCAGCCGGGCGTCGTCGATCCGTAGATGGTTGCCGCCCGCGCTGGCGGCGGCATCGAGCGCGTCGCCGGCATCGGCGAGCGGGATCTTCGCCGTCATCGACTCATCGGCTTGGAAGCCGTTGCGATGCCCATGGGAGTAGTGCGGCTCGACCGACAGCCCGAAGGTCTGGATCCGGCTGGCCGCCACGCCTTGGGCCTCCAACGCGTCGATCACCGCCGTCGCTGCGCTGCCGGCCGTGTCGAGCGCCGCCTTCGCCGTGCTCTGGGTCGCGTGCGCGTCGAAGTCGATGACCAGCGTGTCCGGCGTCCCTTTGGCGCTGCCGTGACCCGACACGCTGACCGAGTCGGTGTGCGCCGTCGGATGCGCGACTGCGGCGACGGCGGGCGCGCTGCCGCCGACCATGGCGATGGTGGTTACGCCGACCGCTGCGGTGGTCACGACGGCGCGCGTGGCTCGGTTTCGGATCCGTGTCATCTGGTTCTCCTCGAGTGGGTCACTGCAGGCTCCACACCACGTGGACGGTAACGCCGATTTGTTGTTGGCCGGGCCGGATCGGTACGGCGGCCTTCGCGTCGGATCGCAGCGCGCTGTCGTACTGCAACGGCACGGGGGTGCGTCCGCCGTGGTCGACCGTCGCCGTGATCGCCAGCACCCGGCCGAGCGTCCGTCCGGCCAGGTTCGCATACTGCGTGGCCGCGGCCTTTGCGTCGGTGAACGCCTTGGCCCGGGCGGCGGCCAGCAGCCGCGCGTCGTCGCTGACGTCGAACGACAGCCCCTCGACCCGCACCTGGTTGCCGGCGGCGGTAGCGGCGGCGTCGAGGGTGCGGCCAACGCGAGTCAGCTGGTGGATCGACACGGTGATCGATTCGCTGGCGGCGTACCCGTCCGGTTGGCCATGCACGTCGTAGGTCTGGTCGAGCGACAGGTCCGTGGTCTGGATGTCGCGGCGGCCGACGCCGCTTCCGGTCAACCGCGCGATCACCTGCCGGGCCGCGGTGCTCGAACCGTCGAGCGCCGCCTGCACCGTCGGCTGGTGCGACGCGACCCGAAGCCGCGCGACCAAGGTGTCCGGCACGCCGTCGACCGAGCCATGCCCCGCCAACCGCAGGGTGTTCGCGTTGGTCGGCGTCGACGCGGCCGCCGCGGTCGAGCCGGAGTCGCCACCGACCGCGGCGGCGGTCGCACCCACGCTCAACGCCGCGACCGCCGCGATCGCCAGCGCGGTGATCGCCGTACGGTTCACCGTCATCGTCGCCTCCGGCTTGCAGTTGGTGACACTCAGACGGCGGGAATCGCAGTCTGGTTTCATCCGGCGAAGTAACCTGCGGGCCGTGGGCTTACGGCGTGTGGTCTACGGCGTTTACGAGCGGCGCCTGATCCGGTCGCTGCCAGCGAACCCTCGCCCCCGCCACGTCGGCGTCATCCTCGATGGCAACCGCCGGTGGGCCCGCGCGACCGGAGCGGCGGACGTCAGCGAAGGCCACCAGGCCGGCGCCGAGCACATCCTGGACCTGCTCGGCTGGTGCGAGGAGGCCGGCGTCGAGGTCGTGACGCTCTGGCTGCTCTCCAGCGACAACCTGGCCCGGCCGCCCGAAGAGCTCGGACCACTGCTCCGCATCATCGAAGCGACCGCCGCCGAGCTGGCGGCACCGACTCGGCGCTGGCGAGTGCATCCGGTCGGGGCGCTCGACCTGCTGCCGGACTCGACCGTGCGGGCGCTGAAGGAAGCCGACGAGGTCACCCGGGACAAGGTCGGCCTGCTGGTCAACATCGCCGTCGGGTACGGCGGACGGCGCGAGATCACCGACGCGGTCCGCAGCCTGCTGCACGAGCATGCGTCGCGCGGCGCCTCCCTCGAGGAGGTTGCGGACGTGCTCGACGTCGAGCACATCGCGGACCACCTCTACACCCGCGGCCAGCCCGACCCGGACTTGGTCATCCGCACGTCCGGCGAGCAGCGGCTTGGCGGCTTCCTGCTGTGGCAGAGCGCGCATTCCGAGTTCTACTTTTGCGACGCGCTGTGGCCCGACTTTCGCCGGATCGACTTCCTGCGCGCGCTTCGGTCGTACGCGCAGCGGGAGCGGCGCCTGGGGGCGTGACCCTTTGCCGAGTCCGAGCTCGGACGTAAGCCTGCGGCTTAGTCCTAACGCTCGGACTTCGCCAAATGGTCACGCATACCAAAGACGTGATGTGATCTTGGGGGTGGGTGCGTCGGTTCGTTGAGGGCGGCGGTGTGGCCGGGCCGGACGTTGTGATCGTGGGCGGGCGGTGCGCGGGGGCGTCGCTGGCGATTCAGTTGGCGCGCAGCGGGGCGTCGGTGTGCGTCGTCGACCGCGCGCGGTTTCCCAGCGACGTGCTGTCCACGCACGGCATCCAGCCGTCCGGCGTTCTCGCGCTGAACCGGCTCGGCGTGCGCGAGCAGGTCGAGGCGACCACGGTGCCGATCGTGCGGGCGGAGATCGCGCTCGGCGCGGCGTCCGGTGCGGTCGACGAGGTCACGGAGTTGCTCGGCGCGCCGATGTTGAACGTCCGGCGCTGCACCCTCGACCAGATCCTGCTCGACGCCGCCGCGGCGGCGGGCGCTGACGTGCGGCCGGAGACCAACGTCCGCGAACTGATCCGCGACGGCGACCGGATCACCGGCATCCGCACCAGCGCCGGCGACATCGAAGCCGCGATCGTCGTCGGCGCGGACGGATCCCGGTCGACGGTGGCGCGCCTGGTCGATGCCGAGGAGTACGCCGTGACCGCGCCACCACGGCTCTTTGTCTGGGGTTACTTCGACGGCGTCGCGATCGACGGCGCAGCGACCGTATGGGTCGGAAAGCCGGACGCGCACGGCTTCCTCGCCAGCCCGACAGACGCCGGCCTGTTCATGGCGGCCGCGACGTTTGACATGGCGCGCAAGGCCGACGTGCTCGTCGACCGCGAGCAGGCCTTCCGCACTGCCCTGCGCGAGTGGCCCGAGCTCGAAGCCGTCGTCGCCGGCGGCACCTTGCAGGGTCCGCTCCGCGCGATGGCGAACTGGCGCGGGTTCTTCCGGCGCAGCGCGGGACCCGGCTGGGCGTTGGTCGGTGATGCCGGCCACTTCAAGGACCCGACGCCGGGACAGGGGATCGCCGATGCCTTCCGCCAGTCGGAGCGGTTGGCGAGCGCGATTCTCGACGGACTGGGCGGCCGCGTCCCCATTGACGAGGCATTGACGCGGTGGTGGCACTGGCGCGATGCCGACGCGTGGGAGATGTACTGGTTCGCCCACGACATCGGTGCGGCGGGCCGCACGGCGCCGTTAACGCGCGAGGTGCAAGAGTCCATCGTTCGGAGCCCCCGAATGCGGCAGCGGCTCATCCGGGTGCTGAACCATGAGGTGTCGCCGGCAGCGGTCGCGACGACGGGACTGGTCGCCGGCGCCTTCGCCCGATCGCTGGCGCGATCAAGAGCCGATCGGCGCCGGATCCTCACCGAGGCGCGCGACATCGTGCGCGACGAGCTGAGCCGGCGTCGGGCGCGCCCCAGAGCGTCGCGTGGGCGTGTCGGACGAGGTTGACGGCGTCAGCGGTTTACGGTCGCAGGAAGGGCGTGACCTAGCCCATCGGAGGGCCCGTGACCCCAGCGACTAGCGCCGCAGCAGCTAAGACAACAGCGAGGCGGCGCAAGCCGCGGCGGCGCGACTACGTCCTTGACACCAGCGTCCTGCTGGCCGATCCGTCTGCGATCAGCCGGTTCGCGGAGCACAACGTCGTACTCCCGGTCGTCGTCATTGCGGAGCTCGAGGCGAAGCGCAACCATCCCGAGCTCGGCTGGTTCGCCCGGCAGGCGTTGCGGCTGCTCGACGACCTGCGGGCCCGCCACGGCCGGCTCGACGCCCCGGTGCCGGCCAACGAGTCGGGCGGGACGCTGCGGGTCGAGCTGAACCACTGCGATCCGGCCATCCTGCCGCCGGGGTTCCGGCAAGGCGACAACGACGCGCGCATCCTCGTCGTCGCCTGCAACCTGGCGGCCGAGGGCGCCGACGTCGTGCTCGTCAGCAAGGACATGCCGCTGCGGATCAAGGCGGCGAGCGTCGGCATCACGGCGGAGGAGTACCTCGCCGAGCAGGTCACGTCCGGTTGGTCCGGCATGGCCGAGCTCGACGTGGTCGGTGACGACGTCGACCGGTTGTACGCCGACGGCCGGCTCGACCTCGAGTCCGCCCGCGAGCTGCCGTGTCACACCGGCGTCGTGTTGCTGTCGGAACGCGGCAGCGCGCTGGCGCGGGTCGGGCCGGACAAGCAGCTGCGGCTGGTGCGCGGTGATCGCGACGCGTTCGGCATTCACGGCCGCAGCGCCGAGCAGCGGGTCGCCCTGGACCTGCTGCTCGACCCCGAGGTCGGCATCGTCTCGCTCGGCGGTCGCGCCGGCACCGGCAAGTCCGCGCTGGCGTTGTCGGCCGGGCTCGAGACGGTGTTGGAGCGCCGGCAGCACCGGAAGGTCATCGTGTTCCGCCCGCTCTACGCCGTCGGCGGCCAGGACCTCGGCTACCTGCCCGGCAGCGAGAGCGAGAAGATGACCCCCTGGGCCGAGGCGGTCTTCGACACCCTCGGCGCCGTCGTCCCCGAGCGCGTGATCGACGAGATCGTGCACCGTGAGCTGCTCGAAGTGTTGCCACTGACGCACATCCGGGGCCGCAGCCTGCACGACGCGTTCATCATCGTCGACGAGGCGCAGTCCCTCGAGCGCGGCGTCCTCCTCACCGTGCTGTCGCGGATTGGGCAGGGCTCGCGGGTGGTGCTGACGCACGACGTCGCGCAGCGCGACAACCTGCGCGTCGGCCGGCACGACGGCATCGCCGCGGTCATCGAGGCGTTGAAGGGTCATCCGCTGTTCGCGCACGTGACGTTGACCCGCTCGGAGCGCTCACCCATCGCCGCCCTGGTCACCGAGATGCTCGAGGACTTGGGCAGCTAGTCCTTCTAACCTGATGCCATGACGGCGGAGCGCGACGTCGACCGCAGTTCGCTCGACGCCCGCCGCTGGGTCGACGAGGCGATCCGGCGGGTAGAAGCCGACGCCAACCGCTCGGCCGACACCCACCTGGTGCCGCTGCCGCTACCGGCGTTCGGCGAGATCGACGTCTACCTCAAGGACGAGTCGACCCACCCGACCGGGTCGTTGAAGCATCGGCTCGCCCGATCCCTGTTTCTCTACGGTCTGTGCAACGGCTGGATCCGCGAAGGTACGACGATCGTCGAGGCGTCCTCGGGATCGACCGCGATCAGCGAGGCGTACTTCGCGCGCATGCTAGACCTGCCGTTCATCGCCGTGATGCCGCGCGAGACGAGTGCCGAGAAGATCGCGCTGATCGAACGGGAAGGCGGCAAGTGCCATCTGGTTGACGACGCGACCGCTGTCTACGTCGAGGCGGCCCGACTGGCCGAGCAGACCGGCGGTCACTACCTCGACCAGTTCACCTACGCCGAGCGCGCGACCGACTGGCGCGGCAACAACAACATCGCCGAGTCGATCTTCGAGCAGCTGCAGCTCGAGCGGTTTCCGATCCCGCGTTGGATCGTGGTCGGCGCCGGCACGGGTGGCACCAGCGCCACCATCGGTCGCTACGTCAGGTACCGCCGGCACGCGACCGGACTCGTGGTCGTCGACCCGGAGCACTCCGCTTTCTTTCCGGGTTGGCACGACGATGACGGGTCGGCGACGACTGACTGCGGCTCGCGGATCGAAGGCATCGGGCGTCCCCGGGTCGAGCCAAGCTTCGTTCCGGGCGTGGTCGACCGGATGATCACCGTGCCCGACGCCGCGTCGATCGCAACCGTCCGTGTCCTCGAGGCGATGCTGGGACGGCGGGTCGGGGCTTCCACCGGCACGAACGTGTGGGGTGCGCTCCGCCTCGCGAGCGAGATGCACGTTCGGGGCGAGCCCGGCAGCATCGTCACCCTCCTCTGCGACGGCGGCGACCGCTATGCGCACAGCTACTTCGACGACGACTGGCTGGCGGCGCACGGCCTGGACCTGTCGCCATACTTGGACCGGCTCCAGCAGACGCTGACGACGGGACGTTGGACGGCGGGCTGACGGCAAACCGGCCGTGCTAATACGGTTCCTCGCCCTCGGTGGTTTCGACCGCGAGCACGCCTTCGATCTCCGTCAGCCGGCTGACGAGCTCCGTCAGGCTCGCCCGGCCCTGGATCTGCACCGTTACCTCGACTTCGGTGGTTGCGGCGCGGTGGTCGGCGGCTGCCGGACGTCGCGCGCCCTGGCGCGTGGTATCGACGCCGACGACGTGGAAGCCAGCATCAGTCACGGTTGCGAGGATGCGGCGTAGCAGCCCCCGGCCGTCGTGGTAGCGGACTTGCAAGGCTGGCGCGCCGATGCCGAGCCGGCGGGTCACGGCGTGGCCGAGCGGAGGCAACCCGATGATCGCCAGAAAGTAACCACCGGTGGCGATCGCCGCGAGGAGCGCCAGACCCGCCCCGGCCGCGGCGCCGACGGCGGCCGTGAGCCATACGCTGGCCGCCGTCGTCAAGCCGCGGACGCTGTCGCGATAGACGAAGATGATGCCGCCGCCGATGAAGCCCACGCCGGAGACGATCTGGGCGGCCACCCGTGACGGATCCAGCACGACCCGCCCGCCGGACAGCACGTCGGTGAAGCCGTACTTGCTGATCAGCATGAACAGGGCTGCCGCAGTGCCGACGAGCGTGTAGGTGCGAATGCCCGCAGCCTTCTGTTTTGCTTCCCGTTCCAGGCCGATGAGGGCGGACAGGCCAAACGCGATCGCGATCTCGCCGATTTGGGCCCAGCCTTGGCCGCTGGGCTCGCCGAACGCCGCGACCGAGGTCACGATCCGAACGTAGCGCGGCCGTCCGGCTCAGACCGCATTCGGACCCGGCTAGACGCGGCTGGGTTGGGGTGGCCGCAACGCGATGTTGGCGCAGGCCTCGCAGGTCGTCTCCGGCACCAGTCCCAGCCGCATCAAAACGGCAAAGACCTTGCATCCGACGCAGTACGCGAAGATCGACTCGAGGCCCGCCGCGACGATCATCACGCCGAGCAGTGCTTGGGTGACGGTGTCGTGACCGGCCGCCAGAAAGCCGAGTGCCGTGGCCGTGACGACTGCCCCGATGGCCTGGGCGAAGCGCTTGGGTGGCCCAGCCACGGGTTTGGCGGGGCCGAGATGAGGCGCGACCACGCGGGTTGCGATCTGGCCGAGCGGGCTCAACGTCGGTCCGGTCAGCACCCGGGCGAAGAACCCGTAGACGACGATCGGCAGCAGCCACAGCCAACCGGCTCCGGCGGTCAGGCTGAGGACGAGGATGACCACGCTCATCGCTAGTACGCCGGCCGCTACGGTGCGCGCGGCGAGCTCATTGACCGGGTTGGGGAATTCGAACACCTGACCTCCTGCGATGCCCCTAGTGAATCAACGCGCTAGTGCGTCAACCAATGCCCGTTGGTGCTGAACCTTCTTCGTGTCGCCGACGAGTGCCGCTTCGAGATCGACGACGCATCCAGCCAGCGGCGTCGCCGCGAGCTTGGCTGAGTACGGCGCGAGCTCGGTCGCCAGCCTTGTCTCCGCCTTCAGCACCTGTGTGCGGTGCGGCGAGTAGAGCGGCGCAATCAGGTTGAACAACCCGTTGGATCCGGTACCGAACAGCGTGAGCAACGGTCGCAATGCGGGCTTCAGGCTGTCCGCCAGCTTTGGATACTCCGCCAGGATCGGGCCCAACAGCTCCAGCTCCGGCTGGTACGCCGCAGCCGCGGCGAAGGCCTCGGCGGAGAACGGACCGAATGCCGGCGCAAGCGATACCAGCGACTGAACTCCCCCGATGTCCGCCGGCCGCGCGATGGCCACGGGACACTTGCCGATAGCGCTCACCGGCACGGGTGGGATCGATGAGCCCGATGACGGTGTCGGCTTTGTCGGCGACGGCGATGGCGCCGTCGAAGCCGTCGACGCGTGATGCTGTCCCGGAGCGGTCGACGTTGACGGTGCGTTGTCGCCGCTTGCTGCCACCGGCGCGGCCAGCGCCGGCGCCGGGCTGGCACTGGGCGCCGGTGGGGTGGGTGCCGGCGGCGTCGACGAGCTGCTGGCGGGGCGGAACGTCCGGGTCGTGACCTGCGTGACGTGCACGGCGAAGGCGACCAATGCCGCCAGCGCCAGCGCCAAGACCGCGGCGAGACCTCCCCGCAGGACGGCGCGGTGTTGCAACAGCCGGGTCACGTCGTCGGCCCCGGTTGCCGATCGACCCGGCTGATGGTGAGCAGGCCGCCGGCGGCAGCGACGGCGATAGCGAGTGCGACAGCGATCAGCCACCACGTCACGTGCCACTTGTCGTGCGTCACGGTCGTCGTCGAGGCTGCGGCCGGCTGTCCCGCCACCTGCGGTGGGGCGGCGTTGTCGGACCCCTGGCTCGTTGCCCGGGCAGCGGATCCCGGCCTCGGGTTGCTGCCACCGCCCGCCGGGCTCGTCCCGGTTGCCGCCCCGGGCGCGGCCGAGGGCCCGCCGGCCGTTGTTCCTGCCGGCGAGTTGTTCCCCGCCTTGGCCGCGGACCCGGATGTCGACGTCGCCGCGGTCGACGTGCCGGTGCTCGGCTCGAAGTGCCCGACGAGGTGCCATGAGCCAGTGAACTTGTCGAACGGTCCGCCGACCACCTGACTCGTCCAGTGCAAGGTAAAGGCGCCGGTCGCGGCGTCGTACGTCCCGGTGGCGGGTCGGGTGTTTCCGGGATAGCTCCCGTCCGGCTTCGGGGCGCCCTGGTTGAAGTACTGGTTGTTCCAGGACACCGAGAACGAGCGGAGATCCGCCGTCAGTGTCCCGCCGTGGTCGGTGACGGTCGGCGCCGGCACTTTGGTCTTGGTCTGCGGGTCGATCGGGTTTGTGGCGGTCGCGAACGACGTCCCCTCGAACTGCGCCGGGGCGGTGATGCGCTGCGCCCGGGCGTTGCCGGACGAGTCGAACGGCGGGGACGGCGTCGGTTGGTAGGACCCGATGCGCAGGCCACCGTCGGATCCTCCGGACAGCGGGGTATAGGCCTGATCGCTGCACTGAGAGTCGCTGTTCGACATGTAAGGACCGCTCGCCGATCCACTCGGCAGGATCATCTGCAGGTACGTCCCGGAAACCTGGCCGTGCGTGCACGTTCCTGGAGTGAGCACCAACGTCCCGGTGAGCTTGCTCGCGGCGGACGCGGGTTGCGCGTGCCAGAGCCCGCCGGCGCAAGTCGCTGCCAGCAGGGCGGGCAGGAGCAGGGCCGCCGCGCCACTTCTGCGGCGAAGAGCAATGCCAGTCATGGGTCTGCGATCCGCCTGAGTCGTTGTTATCTCTCGATGGACTATCATAATCTACTAAAGTAAGTTACACCACTAATGACCTAGGCAGCGATACCCGGGAGTGGGCTTGGGCGCCAACGGATCGGCCACGCACCGCGTTCGGCGATGGGCACTAGTTGCCTGCGCGGTGCTGGGGCTCGCGCTGGCAACGGCCCCGGTCGCCTTCGACATGTTCGCCCGTGCTCCGAAGGGCGCCGTGATGATGGACGACTTCAAGCCCTTCATGACCGCGCAGCGACTCGACGGCTACCAGGGCGATATCGCCTCGATCGGTCGCGCGGTGCATGAGGTCGACACGACCGTGAAGAGCCGGCTGCGATCACACGGCCGATCACTACCGGGGAGCTATCGCCGGTTGAGCGACCGATGGCCGCAGATCAACGCAACCATGCGCCGGCTGTTGGACCGGGTACAGGCAAATCTCGGCAACCATCGCGCCGTCGCTGCCCTGCCGAGCTTCCGACTGTTTCCGTGGTTCTTCGTCATTCCGGGTGTGCTGATCCTCCTCGTCGCCGCGGCCGCGCTGCTCCGCTGGCTGCCGCTGACGGGCGCCCGCATCGGGCTCGGCGTACTGGGCCTAGGACTCGTGCTCGCCCCGGTGGCGTTCCAGATGTTCACGCGCGCGCCGCAAGGCGCGCGGATGATGTCGGCGTTCCGCACGATCGAGACCACTTCGAACGTGCAGCGGATCCAGGGCTACTTCTCGACCATGGCTGTCGGTCAGGGGGCGGTGCGCATCGATGTCGTTCCCGCCCTGACGCGAACCGGACTGACCGCGCAGCAGGTCGACCGGCGATACCCGGCAACCGCGCACCTCGATGCGCAGTGGGTCCACATCCTCAACGACATGACGCCGATGATCGGCGCGATGAGCGACAGCGTGCCGCGCTACCAGGCGATCTCGGCGCTGCCCTCCTTCACGCTCTTCCCGTGGTTTTTCCTGATCCCGGGCGTTTTCACCGGTGCACTCGCCTGCTGGGCACGACGACGAGCGATCACAACCGAAGAACCGCTCGAAGCAAAGACGCCCGAACCGGAGGGAGCTCGATGACCCGGCCACGCACGTTGTCTTTGTTCGCCGCAGTCGCCGCCGTCGTCGCGACTGCGGCGGCATGCGGCGGCTCGGGAAGTTCGTCCGGTGACAGTCAGAGCGCCGGATCCGGCAAGCCGCTCGTCGGGACGTTTCGACTGACACCCGGCAAGTGCACATCTGGCGCGCCGACCGGCTCCTACTTCCGCATGATCGAGCCGCATGGCACGCTCGCGCATGGCAAGTTCTTCGACAATCCCGACTCCACCTGCAAGGACAAGTCCTTCACGGTGCAGGCGCCCGGCGCGGATGGTGGGCTGGAGACCGGTCGGTACCAGCCGAGCCCGGCGACTCCCTTCGACGCAACCGGCAACTCCCGCGCCCACCTCATCACGAAGCCCGGCACGTTCACTGCGATCCGGTTCGGCATCGAGACGAACCGAGTGGATCCGCAAACCCATCACGCGGTTCCACCGCCGCGGATCGTTGACACCGCCGGCAAGCTCTCCGGCCAGGTGGAGGCCTGGTCGGCATCCTGGAACAACCAGTACTTCAACCAGGGCTCGCCGAAGCCGGACGGCAGTCGACCGGGACTCACATTGCCGGTGCGAGGGACATACGACGCGCGCACGGGCGCGTTCGTCCTGACCTGGGCAAGTCAGGTCGTCGGTGGCCCGTTCAACGGCTTCACCGGCTACTGGCACCTGCAGGGCCACTTCGTTGCGGCGCGGCGCTAGATGCGCATCTCAGCAAAGTCCGACAACGCGGTGCGCGCGATGGCGGAGCTGGCCGCCGCGGGTGACGGCGCCCTGGTCCGGGCCGAGGACATCGCGGCGGCCCAGGGGATTCCTGTGACCTTCCTTCTCGGCATCCTCCGCGAGTTGCGGGTTGCGCACCTCGTGCGGAGCTATCGGGGTCGCGGCGCCGGCTTCGCGCTCGCGCGCTCACCTGAGGCGATCACCATCGCCGATGTCATTCGCGCCGTCGATGGCCCGCTGGCAAATGTCCGCGGCCTGAGTCCGGACGAGCTGACCTACCGCGGGTCCGCCGCGCCACTACGTGAGGTGTGGTTTGCCGTCCGCGGAAGCCTGCGCGAGGTGCTCGAGCAGGTCACGCTCGCCGACCTCGTGCGCACCGAGCTGCCCGCGAACGTGAGGTTCTGGGCAGCGCGTTACACCGCCGAGCAGGTGGAACGCGGATGGACCGCGAGCGTTTCCTGACGGCTACGACGAGCGGTGACCGTTACGCCGCGCTCGGCGCGTCGCCGTGCGCGAGGTGCAAGTAACGCAGCGACTGCTCGATGTGGCGCCGCTGGGCGACCTGCTCGGCGGCAGCGGCAGCTGCGAGCGCGGCATTCCGGATGCTGTGCCGCTGCAGGCCGAGGAGCCGGTCGACGGTGATCGCCGACCGATGCCAGGCGGCGACGGCGAGGCTGGAGAGTTGTCCGGTCATGGCCTCACGCTCCGAGGGACTGTGGCGTGGTGTGGCGCAACGCCGCAACGTGACGGACGAACTGCTCGATCTGACCGATGGCGCGGACGGTCATGGCCGCGTTCACCGGCTGTCGCCGATCGGCGGGCAGGGCAGGCAGCCGCAGCTGCGGGTGGCTGTGGGCGGACCGGCGCAACGAGTTGGCCGTTGACTGCGCCACCGGCCGCACGGGCGGGCGGCCGGCCAAGATGATCCCGTCGCAGGCCTGCGGCGAGCGCCATGCGATCGAGGAGGCGACGAAGCCGCCGAACCCGTGGCCGGCGAAGATCGTCGGTAGCCCCTGGCGGGTCGCCAGTTCGACCAGCCGCTCGCCGGCAGCGAGCAGCTGGTCGAATGGCGGTTGGTCGAACGGGTCGGCGTGGTCGGCGACGTCTGCAGTGCATCCCGCCGCCCACACGATGGTGTCTCGCGCGCTGAGTGCTTCAGCAAGCTCCTGGTATTGCTCAGGCTCCTCGCCGGCGCCCGGGAACAGCACAAGCGCAGCGATCGGTTGGGCGGCACGCCACCGACGGAAGTGGATGGGCCGCCCGACGGCGCTGGGGAGCAGCATTGTCGCCTCCTCGGGATATGACGCGAGCTGTGTGGGTCCCAGCCTGTCCGCACCGGCTGACAATGTCAAGTAAATCAATCAAGTTAATGTAGTGATTCCGAGGCGGACGGCGGTGTCGAAGGGTTGGTTGACCAGCACGACGCCAGCTTCGCGGGCGTTGAGCAGCGACGCGGCAACCGCGGCGCGGAAGCCGCCGCCGCAGTACACCCAGATGCCGCGCGCTGACGGCGGTACACCGGAACGCCGGTCGCTGTCGACGATCTCGGCCAGGTCGGGCAATGCGAAGTGACGTGCCCCGACCACGTGACCGGCCTGGTACTCCTGCTCGCTGCGGACGTCGAGCACGATCGGTTCGGCTCGCTGTCGCTCCTCCGCCAAGTCGGCGAACCGCCGGACCGAGTAACTACGGAGTCGCTCACGGTCACCGCCCGACCACTGGTCGGGAGACCCGAGCATCATTCCGAGCGGTCGGTCGATCCCGACTTGAACGAGTTGACGCTGCGCGGTCGCAACCTCGCTGTCGCTGCCGAGCAGCACGACTCCGGCGCCGGCCGGGAGGATCCACGGCAGGTACGCGACGAGCGGACCGCTCGCCTCGATATTGATCGAGCCGGCAAGATGCTGGCCGGCAAAAGCCACCCGATCGCGCACATCGACCAGCCAGTGGCCGGCGGCAGCCAATGCGATGAGGTCTTTCGGTTCAAGCGGCTTCGGCGGATCGAGGACGACCGGTGTCGGGCCGATTGCGTTGTGGAGCGGGAGGCGCCCGTAGTGGCGGGGGATCGGTCCGTAGCCTGCGATGAGCGCGTCGACAAAGTCTTGCTCCGGCGTCAGCAGGGCCGGGTTGACGAGGCACTCTTCGGCCAGCGTTGCTGACGCGGTCTCGCCGGCGACATCGGCCGAGCAGAACGACCCGAAGCCGTGGGTCGGCAGCAGCAACGTGTCGGGGGGCAGCTCGTCGACGAGCCGGCGCACGGACCGCCACTGGGCGTGTGCCAGCTCGACGGTCTGCGCTGAACCGTAGAGGTCCGTCCGTCCGACCGAGCCGTTCAGCAATGCCCCACCCGTGCAAACGGCGACGGGCCCGTTGGCGGCTTCGATGACCAGGGCAACATGGTGCGGGGTGTGACCGGGCGTCGCGAGCGCACGCAGTGCGAGGCCGCCGGCGGCGTAGGTCACGCCTTCCGTGGCCGGCGTGAAGCCGAATCTCGGGTCCGGGTCACCCGGCGGCACGACATAGGTGGCGCGGTGGCGGCGCGACAGCTCCAGCCCGCCGGACACGTAGTCCGCATGCCGATGGGTTTCGGCGACCAACTCGATCCGGGCATCGTGGCGTTCGGCGACCGCTTCGATCCGGTCGATGTCCCGTGGAGGATCGACCACCAATGCGGTCGATCCCTCCGTGATGACATAGGTCCGGTTGCCGAGGCACGGATTCGCCAATGACTCAATCTGCACGGGAGCAGCCTTTCCGCCGGCAGGCAAGGTCGATAGAGTTAGTGATGTGATCCTACAAAGTTCAGCGACTAAGTCGAGTTATGTGGTGGTGGGCGCTGGTGCCGCCGGGACCCTGACTGCGACTCGGCTGTTGGACGAAGCCGGCCGAGCACATCGACCTGTCGATGTCACATTGGTCGACCCGCGGGACAGCGATGGCCGTGGCGTGGCGTTTTCGACAGGCGACGTACGTCACCTGCTCAACGTGCCGGCCGCGAAGATGTCGGCGTACTCGGAAGACCCGCAGCACTTCATGGCTTGGCTATCGGCACATGGCCGTCCGGTCGGCGAGGCCGACTTCGTGCCGCGAGTCTGGTACGGCGACTATCTTTCCGACGTCCTGGCAGACGCTGCGCGTCGGGCCCCGTGGGCACGGCTGCGGCGGGTCCGGGCGCGCGCCGCCGACCTGACGCGTCTCGGCCATCGATGTCAGGTCGTGCTCGAGACCGGCGATCGACTGATCGCGGACACCGTGATCCTCGCCATCGGCCATCTCGGGGTGAACCTCGGCTGGGCGCCGGAGGAACTGCGCACTTCGCCTGCCCTGATCGCCGATCCCTGGCAGCCGGATGCGTTGACCGCCGTGCCGGCCGACGGCGACGTGCTCCTTGTCGGGACGGGTTTGACGATGGTCGACGCGTACCTCGTGGTGCAGCGCCCCGGGCGGGTGGTGCACGCCGTCTCCCGGCATGGTGAGCTACCGCGTAGCCACCGCACCGCTCTGTTGCCGGCGATGGAGGCCCCTGAGTTCTCTGTCGCGACGCCGTCGCTCGCAGAGCTTCGGGAAGTGATGCGATCCCACATGGCGAAAGCCAAGGCCCGTTACGGCGACTGGCGGCCGGCGGTCGACAGCATCCGACCGATCACGCAGCGCCTTTGGGCCGGCCTCGATGACGCTGATCGGGCAGAGTTCGCCGCGCTGGACGCGCGTGCCTGGGACGCCCTCCGGCATCGGGTTCCGCCCGCCAGCGCTTCCGTGATCGCCGATGCGCGCCAGGCTGGCGTCCTTCGCACCCACCGCGGCCGGGTCCTCAGCGCCCATCCCAACGGCGTCGGATTGGCCGTCACCCTCTCAACCGGCGAGACGGTTTCGGTCGGCGCTGTGGTCAACTGCACCGGCCCGTGCGATCGCCCGGCCGACAGCCCGGACCCATTCATCGGCCGTCTCCTCGAGCGTGGGCTGGCCCGTCCAGGAGCGCTCGGCATCGGTTTCGAAGCAGCCGGTGACGGTCGGGTGCTACCGAGGTCGGGTTCGTCACTGTCGATCTGGACGCTCGGGGCGCTCCGGAAGGGCGCGCTGTGGGAGTCGACCGCGATTCCCGAGATTCGGGACCAGGCAGCGGCGCTAGCACGCTGTCTTTTCCGCGAGTCGCGCACCGCGGCCCGCCCGGTCGACCCCTACGGCCTGCCGCTGTCAACCACGGCCGCGGCGGCGGCCGCATGGTGTCGCGCGATCAACGCTGTTCGCCGAGTGCAGGCCCACGCGGTTGAGGCGCTCGCCGAAGCAATCGAAGCGGACCCGGACTTTGCCCTTGGCCACGCGGCGATGGCCTTGCTCGGTCACGAGTGGGATCTTCCCGTCGATCGAACGGATTGCTTGCGACGGTCAGTCGAAGCTGTCCGTTTCCGCGGCGATGCACGGGAGCGCAGCTTCGTCCACATGGTGCGCAGCCGCCTCACCGGTCCGGTGGCCAGCGGAGACCGCGAGCTGCGCCGCCACATTGCGGCGCACCCGCGCGACTGCCTTGCGGTGAGTATCGCGCTGCCGACGATCGCGTTCAGCGGGTTGTCGCAGCCGGTGGAGGCGGCGTGGCAGCTCGTCGATGAGCTCACCCCGGCGTACGGAGACGACTGGTGGTTCCTCGGTATTCGTGCGTTCAGTCGTCAGGAGCAGGAGCGCTGGGCCGAGGCCGAATCGCTCGCCAGCCGGGCACTCGACGGCGACCCCGCGGCCGGGCACGCGGCTCATGCCCGCACCCACGTCTGCTACGAGACCGGCGCGCACGAATCCGGCCTGCAATGGCTGGACGGGTGGATTGCGGCACACGGGTCGGCGGCAAACTTTCGCGCGCACTACTCGTGGCATGCCGCGTTGCACGAGCTTGCTCTCGATGACCTTGCCGCCGCGCGCGACCGGTTCGCCACCCAGCTGTCTCCGGCGGCGGTCACCGGCGCGCGGGCGCTGATCGACTCCGTCTCGCTGCTGTGGCGCCTGCGCCTGCTCGACGCGTGGCCGGGCGACCTTCCGGTCGCCCCACTGCTCGAAACGGTTGATGAGTGTGTCTTTGATCGCCCGACGACGCCGTTCGCGGCCTTGCACGCAATCGTCGGGATGGCGGCGGCGGCCGACATTGCCGGGCTCGAACGGCTCCGTCACTACCTCGACCGGCAACCGCAGCCGGTGTTTCGAGACGTATTGGCCACGCTATGTGCAGGGTTCGCGGCGGTCGCGGCCGCGCGACCGCGCGACGGCATCCGTCCGTTGACCGATGTGTTGCCTCACCTTCGCCAGCTCGGCGGCAGTGTCGCCCAGCAAGAAGTCGTCGTCGAGACCTTGCTCTACGCATTGACTGCTGCGGGGGAAGCGCGGTTGGCACGCGAGTTGCTTGCCGAGCGGCTGCGCCGGCGCGAATCGCCGTTGGACCGTCGCCGGCTCGCGACGCTGAGCTGATCGGGGGCGGCCTGTCGCGCAGATCACATTTGCGCGCGGCACCTGCGTTGGCGCCCCGCGCCCCATCGTGATATACGTTCTAAACGACCTAAGTTGAGTGGTTTAGTGCATATAGGCCATACGCCACCAGGAGGATGGGGAATGCGGCTCGGCTCACGGACCAGGCGGAGCGTCATCATCGCGGCGGCCCTCGCGGTCGTCGCCTCGACTGGCACTGCCGTTGCAGCGTCGACGCAGCAATCAACTGGCGCCAACAGTTTGCTGCCGACCGTCACGAGGACGATCTCGAAAATCTCGACCGGCGTGGGCAAGGTGACGGAGAGCATCAACTACACCGTCAACGCCGACCCGCAGTCGCGTGCGGACGCAACCGACAGCTATGGCAATCCGCTTGAGGGCCTGTCCCTGAAGGGTCTGCCCAGCCTGCCGGGCCTGGGCGCGAAGCTGCCGCTCGAGGACGGCAACAACCCCGACCTCGACAACGAGCCGTCCGGTGGTGCCTCGTGCCCGCCCGCCGGCAAGGGCCACGAGTACATGATCGTGTGGGCCGGCAAGATGAACGCGGCCGACCTGACCGGCAGCGACGTTGTCGATCTGCTGAACGGCGGCGAGGTCAACCCGGAGGGCCTCGCGTCTGAGATTCCCATCGAGTTCGGTGAGACCGGCTCGGACATGATGGTCACGATCGACGCCGAGCCCGGGTGTAACACCTACGGCAAGGTGGTCAACGTCTCGGTGATCACTGGTCCCGACGGCATCGAGAACGAGCCGCACCACATGCAGTACACCTGGTATCCGAACCAGACGGTCTGGGCCGGCGGTCTGTTCACATCACGGCTGTTCACGTTCGATCTGTCGAACCTGCCGCAGGTGACGCTGCAGAAGATCGACGAGCCGTGGGCCACGCCGAGCGGGAGTATTTGGGACGCCTTTGCGACCCTGCCTAACGGCGACGCCTACGGCACGTTGATGGGCGGCCCGCTCTACGCGTACGGCACGACGCCCGGCGCCGTCGTCGAGATTGCCGGCAACGACCACCCGGGCGCCAAGCCCGGCGACATCCTCGGTGAGTGGCCCGCCGACGCGCCGAACAAGCTCGTCGACGGACTGAACTCGAACGGATCGGCCGCGGGCGCACTGCTGCAATCGCTCGGCCAGACCGTGACCAACGTCCCGAATCTCATCAACAGCACCAACTGCCCGCCGCCGAACTCGAACGACGGCCGGAAGCGGGCCGGATGCGACACCGGCCTGAACCTCAAGACCGGGTCTGGCATCACCAAGTGCCCCGATTTCGGCAGCTGCGCCAACCCGCACGGTGTCCAAGTGCGCGCCGACCTGAAGACGTTGGTCACCTCGGACTACGCCGAGCCGGCGCAGATCATCGAAGACCCGATCAAGCCGTCGAGCGCGAACTACTTCCGGCGGACGGTCCGAGTCTGGAGCTTGGGCAACCAAGGGTGCTCCGGCAACAAGACGCCGGGCGCCTCGCTGAATCACCCCGAGATCTGTGCGGTCGACGTCATGCCACAGGGACCGCGTGACGACGCCAACCCGGCGCACGCGGAAAACATGGGAATCATGGAGAACGGCGCTACCTGGGACTACCCCTTGCCCGACGGCCGGATCCCGAAGGGGTGGTTCTCGGAAAGCATGTGTGGCGGCGCGGTCTTCTACACGCCGGACATCACCGACACCAAGGACCACCCCTGGCACGAGGTCTTCGACTCGACCGCCGCCGCGAACGCGCTGCATAACGGCGGCGCCGGACGCAACGCACCCGGCGGCAACAACGGCAAGACCCCGCTGAATGAGCCAGCCGGCTGCGACGGCGCCGCATGGGACGTCGTGAGTCCGGACAACCGGTTCCTCGGTCACGCCGTGAACGGCCGGTTTGTCCTGCAGGACGACTTCGACGACGCCGGCTCGCCGAAGATGGTCTACACCCTCAGCATCACGAAGCTGCTCGAAGCCGGCGACAGCTACAAGTGCGACCTCTCGGACAACGTCCGTGCGCTTGCCGACCCGACCCTCGGGGGCAAGGACTGCCCGACCGTCGTCGGTGTGGTCCCGATCAACGACCCGACCTCCGGCGGTCCGCACTGGGCCGAGTTCGACAACTTCCGGCTCGCCGCGGTCAAGATCAAGGATCCGAAGACCGGAAAGATTGTCACCGACTATCACGCCCCGACCCGGATCGCGGAAGCCAACTACTTCGTCGCGCGCACCGGCGTCGACGGCAACCACACGGTCTGCATGATCAACATGAACCCGAAGACCGGCTCGCTGTCGCTGGACACCAGCTTCATCGACGAGACCGAGGGCACGCCCTGTGTCCAGTTCAACCGTCGTGACTGGCCGGACCCGAACATCAAGGGGTTCTACAAGCCGCACTCGATGCTGTTCGTCGAGAACGGCGCGCCCGCTACGGGCTATACGCCGTACGGCCACGACTACGGCCCGAACTGCCAGTTCGGCAAGGTCGTCGACGGCGAATGCCATGGCTACTGGGGCGAGCCGATCGACATGGGAGCCGATACCGCCGGCCTCCCGTACGAGGAGTGACGGCGGGCCGCCCGCCGCGCCGGAGCCTGCGATTGCTCCGGCGCGGCGGAACGGTCGCAGTGCTGGCCGGGGGGCTTGCCGTCGGCATCGCGAGTCCGGCGTCTGCGCATCCCTACCTGCTGCGCAGCGATCCGGTAGCAGGTGCCGTGCTGCCTGCTACCCCCAGCGAGATCCACATCTTCTACACCGAGGGTCTCGACCGGCCGTACTGCTCGGTCACGATCGTGACGCCTGCCGGTCAGGACATCACCACTCGACAGGTCGCTGCCGGACAGCCGACCGAGCTCGCCGTCGCGCCCACCCGGTCGCTGACCGCGACCGGCACGTACGCGGTTGAGTGGACGGCGGTCGGCGATGACGGCCACACCGTCATCGGCAACTTCGGTTTCAGCGTGGGGCATCCGACGAGCAACTCGGCGGTTGGGTCAACGGTTGGCACGACGACCGGCAGCGCAAGCGGTCAAGCCGGCCTGCAGCGACTGCTGCGGACCGTGCAGCCGATCGCCACTGTCATCTTCGCGGGATTCTTGTTACTCGCCGGCGCCATAGCCGCTGCTCGGCGCCGGGCCGTGCGCGCTCGTGCCATCAGTTTCGCGGTGCACTGCGGCGTCGTGCTTGCGTTGTGCGGCGCGGCCGTGGCCGATGGCGGATGGACCGCATTTGCCGGCTCCGAGCTCGGGCATCGGCTTCTCGTCGCGCTCGGACTCAGCCTGTTGGCCGTCGGCGTGGTTGTCGATCGGGGCGCCCTGGCCGCCGGGCGAGCACCGGCCGGCTGGCGGCGCTACGCCGGCCCGGCTCTCGCTGCTGGCCTGCTCGTCGTCCTCGCCATGTCCGGGCATGCCGACAGTCAGCCCGAGAGCCGGCGGGCACTGGCGATCGTGGTCTATTCGGTGCATCTCGTCGCAGTGAGCGTCTGGATCGGAGCGCTGGTTGCGGTGCTCCTGCGGCTGCGACCCGGACGGGACATTGCGCTGACCGACTCATCGGTGCGGCGGTTGCGCGGAGTCGTCGTGGTCTCGCTCCTAGCCGTGCTGGGAACCGGGCTTGCGACGACCGACTGGGGACTGCGGTCGCTGTCCGATGTGCTGCACACGACGTACGGCGCGCTTGCCATCACCAAGCTGTCGCTGTTCGGCGTCATCGTCGTTCTCGGTGGCGCCGCGGCCTGGTCCCGGACGCGTGGCCATCGCCGTCGGGTTGGCTCGATGTTGTTTGCCGCAGAGGGAACGGTTGCCGTCGCGACGTTGGTGGTGGCCGGAGCCCTCGGCCAGATTGCGCAGCCGCTCGATCAGCCCTACGCCTCGCAGGCCTACGCCAGCGCCGCCGGGCTGCCGGTCGCCGTTGCTGCTGACGGGTCCGATTCGCTCGTTGTCGGGGCATTGGCACCCGGGATCGTCGGTGACAACACCCTCGTCGTCGAGGTTGGAGACGCCGACGAGGATGACTTTCTGAGCCCGGCGCCGGACGTGCGCTCCGTTCGTGCGACGTTGAGCTGTGGTTGCGGAGTAGCTGATCGCGACGTACGGCTGCAGCCGACCGGCGGTGGTGCCGAGTGGACCGGCGACGTGGATCTGCCGGCGGCCGCATCGTGGTTGGTCACGGCCCACGTGCGACGGTCGAACGGCTCGCCGGTCACGGTGCGGCTGCCGGAGCAGGTCGACCGGCCTGACCTGCCCGACCAGGTGGTAGTCGGAGTGCCGACGTCGTTGTCGGGGCGCACGGGCGAGACCTGCCGGGACGAGACCCTCGGCCTCCAGGTCGCGCTGGCCGACGTGAACTCGACGGCCGCCGATCACGGCGCGCTCGTCCGGGTGGTGGCGGTCGATCTGCACGACGGCGTTGCCTCGGCGATCGCCCGGCTGCGGCGGCTTGGCGCGGCCGTCTTGGCCATGCCATGCGGGAGTCAGCAGCAGCTCAGTCGCATCGAGCGCGGCGCGGATGCGGCGGGCCTGCCAGTGGTGACCGGCGCGGCGACCACCGCGACCGATGCCGCTACCTGGTCGATGCAACCGGACTGGCGCTCGGAGGGAGCCGCAATCGGTCAGCAGGCCGTTCGGCAAGGGGGCCGCGTCGTGACGGCCGTCGTCGGTCGCACCGCAGTCGACCGCATGGAGGTCGCCGGCTTGCGCAGCGCGTTGGCGGACACCTCGGTGCGGCTGCGGACGAGCGTGCTGCCCGATCGGCCGGTGCGCTGGGTCCGGTCGCTCGAGCAGACTCGCACCGACCTGGTCGCGGTCCTGGCCGACCGCGAGGAAGCGCTGCCGCTGACCCACGCCTTCTCGAAGGTCGTCGCCGACGCGGGATGGCTGCCCTCGCACGGAATCGTGGCGTCCAGCCAGTTGATGAGCACCGACTTCATCAACGCCGCGGGGGACATCACCCGACTCGGCGCGATCGAGTTCGCGAGTGACATCAACCCATTCGACCCGGTCTCGCAGTACTACGCCGAGCGGTTGCGGGCGCTCGAGCCCGGCTTGCGTCCCAGCTTTGACGGGCTGCACGGCTACGAAGGAGGCCTTGTGATCAGCTCCGCCCTACGCGACGGAGGCGGCCGTCCGTCGGCAGCGCAGCTGACCGGGCTGCTCGGCCGACGCTTCACGGACTTCGCGGTCGGCAGTTACCGCGTCGGGTGGCGTCCGACCGGCGGCACCTCGACATCGATCGCCTTCTTCCGGTCGACGTACATCAACCCGATGGCGCTGCCGGCCGATACGCCGGGTGGCGCCTCCTCGCTCGCTCACGAGGGCACGTTCCTCGACACCGGCGGGTTCGAGCAGGTCGCGCCGTTCCGGACGATCTCATGACAGGTCGCAGGCTCCGACGGCCCGCTGATGCGGCCTTGACTGCGGTCTTGCTCTCGGCACTCGCGCTCGGCCTGACCGGCTGCGGCGGGGGGAGCGCCGATAGCTCCGGCGGCGTGTCGTCGGCAGCGAGCCCGACCCCGATTAGCTCGCTCCGCGAATCCGGCGACACGCCGCCGGTCCCGCCCGGCTGCACGAGTGCGGCGTTGCCCGCGGTCTATCGGGAGGACGGTCGGCACAGCGGCGCCTTGTCGGCGACTGCCTACAGCTCATCCGCCGACGTCCAGGCAGCGCTGCTCTACGACCAGTACCAATCCGGTCTGCGAGCCGTGTTCACCAGGACGGCGCCGGCGCCCCGCACTCGGATCACCGGCGTTGTCAGCTGTGTCGCCATGCACTTTCCGACGACCGAGCAAGCCGCCCGTTTCTTCTCGTCGTACCGGTATCTGCGCAAACAAGCGGGTCGGCTCGCCCGGCGGTTGCCGATCGGGGCGTCGCTCGGAAGTGCGACGCGGTCGGCGGCGTACCTCGAGCGACGGCAGTCGTTTCGCGGCTACCACATCGCGTCGACCGACGTCGCCGAGGTTGCGGCGCAATCCGGCAGCACGTTGTGGATCGCGTCGGTGGCGGCGCGACAACCTTCGGTCAGCCTCGCCAGGTCCCTGCTCGTTTCGATGCTGCGTGCGGACGCAAGAGGTGCCTCGTGACCGCGCGTAGCCGATGGGCGGCTGCCCTGCTCGTGGTGAGCATTGCCACCGCGACCGGATGCCACTCGCGCACGGTCACGGATGCCGGCATTGAGCGAACGCCGACCGGTACGACGAGTGCGGCAACTGCGCCCCCCGGTTCGGCAGCTCCGGGTCGGGGGAGGGCGGCGTACACCGCGCGACAGCTCGTCGACGACGGCTTGCCATCCAAGATTGGCCCGGGAGCCCTGACAAAGCCACAGGTCAAGCAGCTGATGCAGTACTTCGAGAACAAGGTGGCGCACGCCTACGCGACGGGCCGGAGCGATTCGCTGACGCACTATCTCGCCGGCCCGATGCTCAGCGGCAACCGAGCGACGATCCAGCTGCTGGCGGCGAAGCACAAGCGCAACGTCTTCCACATCGATGTCGTGGCCGTGCACTTGCAGGCCAACGAAGCAACGCGCCTGGTTTTCGCTATGACCGGCGACATGACGTCGAACTACTTCGTTGACACCGCGACCGGTCGGGTGCTCGACCACGGCCTGCCTGGACCGTCGCAGGTCAAGTTCCTGATCTTCCTCGACCAGAATCCCGCCACCCGCACGTGGTACTGGACCGGCGAGCAGTCGCAGGCCGCTGCGGACAACGCCACTGGGAGCGGGTGACGATGCGTGGCAGCGCCGTTCGGTTCGTCGCCGCCGGGGTGTTGGCGGCGAGCCTCCTGCTGGTTGTCGGATCCGTCGCGCCGGCAGCCGCCGGCTCACCGCCGGCGGCTCAGCAGTTGCGCGGGACCTTCCGGCTGGAGCGCGCGTCGTGCACCCGCGGCCACCCGTCGGGCAGCTACGTCACGGTGACGTACGGCACCCGATCGATCGCGAACCCGCAGTCCGGCTGCGACCGGGGGGTCTACACGTTGTTGCAACCTGGCCGCCGTGGTCTCTCGACCGAGCGGTTCAGCCCGCTCGACGACCTGACCTTCGACGGCGGTGGCGACCCGCACGGCGGCGGCATCGCCCGGACGGTCGGGTTCCGCGGCCACCGGCTCTCGTTGGTCACGTCCCCGCGGGACCTTCAGGCGGCCCCTACCGGACCAGCCGTGTTTGCCCCGCCGACCATCTATCTCATCGGCCATCGGCTGGTCGGTGACGTCCGGTCGGTGCAGGCGCTGTACGACGGACGGCCCGGCTCCTCCTGTGTGACCGCCGCTGGGGCCGGCTGCTGGCTGGTCGGGGCCGAGCGGGCGACGGGCAGCTTCAACCCGACGACGCGCCGGTTCTCGTTGCAGTGGTTCAGCGGCCAGTCCTTCGTCGGCTCGTCGGCCGGCACGGTGGTCCACCTCGCCGGGCGCTTTTACGGTGTCGGTCGGCCGGTGCCCCAGGGTCGGACCGTCGATCTCGGGACGCAGAGCTTTGCCGCCGGATCGCCCCCGCCGCGCTCGGCCGTGGTCACGTCCGGCAAGCCGCGGCGCCACCGGGCGGCTCCTCGCCACCGGCGGACCGCGGGCCCGGCCACGGCCGCCGGTCGCGACGACACCGCCGGCCGGCCGGGATGGCCCGAGTCCGCGGCCGAGGTGCTGCTCGCACTCAACGGTGTCGCCTCGGTTGGCGTGCTGGCGCGACGAAGGAGGACCCGGTGATCGCCGTTCGGCGCGCGCAGATCACGGTGGTGGTTGCCGCGGTGCTCGCCGTGCTGCTCGCCGGCTGCAGTGGTGGGCCGCAGCAGCCGGCGGCGACCCGACTGCAGGGCATCCTTCGCCTCGACGCCGGCCACTGCGGTGCGCGGCACCGGGCCCCGACCGGTAGCTACCTGATCGTGATCTCGGCCGCGACCGGCAAGGCGGTGCCAAACCCCGCGAGCGGCTGTCGCAATCACGACTACACGCTGCTGCAGCCGGGCACCGAGGGCGGGATCCGGACCGGGAGCTTTCAACGACAGCCAGCCCCGGCGTTCGACAGCCACCGCAACGCACGCGCCGGGCTGATCATCCGGCCCACTCGGTTCGGCCGTTACCGGTTCGGGCTCGCGACCAGCTCTCGTGACGAGCAGGATGCTCCCGCCGGTGCGCCGGCGTACCCCCCACCGACCGCCCTGGTGCGCGGGAACGCACTCTCGGTCGATCTGCGTTCGCTCGTGTTGACCTACGGCGGCGCGCCAGGCGCAACCTGCCGGAGTTCCCTAGGCGCCGGCTGTTGGGAGCTCGGATCGCTCACTGCCAGCGGCACTTACGATCGCCGTTCGCAGCGCTTTACGTTGCAGTGGTTCACCGGTGAGTCCTTTGTCCCCGCGGGTGACTCGCTGGAGGTTCATCTCGAGGGCGCTTTCCAGCCGGCGAGCACGTGATGGCATCGCCTCGTCGAATCGGTTGGGCGTTGGGTGGCGGCGCCGCCGCAACCCTCGCGTTGGCGATCGTGACGGCGGCCCTGCACCGCGCGGACGCCGCCGAGCCGGCACCGCCGCTGGCGCCGGTCGAGCGTTCTGCCCTGGCTGCGGCCTCACCCGTGGTACATCAGCTCGCGATGGCGATCGAGGAGGTCCCGCGCGCCGCAACCGATCTCGCGGCAGGCACGAGTGCATCGTCGGCCACCCGGCGCATCGCGGAGGCGCCATCGCTCGCGCCGCTGGCGGAGGCGATCGCCCGCCCGAATGCGTTCGCTCATCCCATCGTCGTCGCCTTTGACGCTGCGCGGCATGGCCACGCCGTCCCGTACGGCGCTGAGCAGATCAGTGGATTCGTTGACCGAGTCGAGTTGGTTGAGGGAGAGATCCTCCCCGCAGTGCGCCTGGTGGCCGCCAGTGCGGGCCGACCGACTGACCAGCCAACCGCGCTGGAGCGGTTGGACGCCGACGACCGACTAGTGGCACTGCGAGCGGTGCTAGCGGGTTGGCCGCAGATCTACGGCGCACTGGCCCTGTTGGAGCAAGCGGCGTCAACCACCTGACAGGCGAGCCGGCGCTCGGACGCTGCTGTGTTGGACTTGACGCGTCCCCGTTAAGTTGATTATCTTACCTCTGTTTAGCGACAAAATAAGACGAGTCGCTTTAACTCGATTCGGCAACCAGAAGAGCCAAAGGAGCTGTGCAGACGTGAGCGTGAAGAAGCGGGCGGCAGCAATCGCTGCCGCGGCAGCGGCAGTCGGCCTCGCCGCCGGGTGCGGTGGATCGGCCGGGGCCTCCAGCGCCAGCGGCTCCGGGGGGAGCAAGACGATCAAACTGGTGGCGTACTCGACGCCGCAAAAGGCCTACGAGAAGCTCTTCCCGACCTTCACCCAGACCGCGGCGGGCGCCGGCGCCAAGCTGGCCGGCTCCTACGGCCCGTCGGGCACCGAGGCCGGCAAGGTCATCGCCGGTCAGCCCGCCGATGTGGTTGAGTTCTCCCGGTCGTCCGACATGGACAAGCTGGTCGCGGCCGGTTTGGTGCCGGCCAGCTGGGACGCGAACCAGTACCACGGCATCGTCACGGACTCGGTCGCGGTGCTGGTCGTCCGCAAAGGCAACCCGTTGCACATCCACAGCTGGGACGACCTGATCAAGCCGGGTGTCAAGGTCGTGACCCCCAATCCGCTCAGCTCGGGGAGCGCGTGCTGGAACCTGATGGCGGCGTACGGCGCCGAGCTGCACGAGGGGAAGACGCCGGCGCAGGCACTCGCATTCGTCAAGCAGTTGTTGCAGCACACCGTGTCGCAGCCCTCCAGCGGCGCCGACGCGACGGCGGCATTCGTCGGCGGGACCGGCAACGTCCTGATCAGCTACGAGAACGAGGCAATCGAGGCACAGCAGGCCGGTGACGACGTCGACTACGTGACGCCGAAGGACACCATCCTGATCGAGAACCCGATCGCGGTGACCAGCAACGCGTCGAACCCGACGCTGGCGAACAACTTCGTCAAGTTCCTTTACAGCGACGCTGGCCAGAAGACGTTCGCGGCGGCCGGCTACCGGCCGGTCGTGAAGGCGGATCTCGACAAGTCGGTGTTCCCGACGCCGCCCGGCCTGTTCACCATCGAGTCGCTCGGCGGGTGGAGCAAGGTCAACTCCGAGTTCTTCGACCCGACGAACGGTTCGATCACGAAGATCGAGGACTCGCTCGGCCACGGCGCCAGCAGCTAAGGATCTGCGGTGGCTTCGCATGTTGCCGTGGCACGGCCCCGTCGTTGGGCCGTGCCACGGCCCGTGGTCGAAGGTCTCGGGCCGGGCATCTCGGTCCTCTACCTCTCACTTCTCGTCGGGCTTCCGGTCGCGGCGGTTATCAGCCAATCCGCGCACGGCAGCGCCTGGTCGCAGGTCCTGCACGACGCGCACACCCGGTCGGTGCTGGAGTTCACGATCCTGGTCGCGCTGGCGGTCGCGGCGATCAACGCGGTGATCGGGGTCGCGCTTGCCTGGGTTTTGGTTCGCGACGAGTTCGCCGGCAAGCGGGTCGTCAACGCGCTCATCGACCTGCCGTTTGCGCTGCCGACGATCGTCGCGGGTCTTGTCCTGCTGGCGCTCTACGGCCCAGGCAGCCCGCTGGGCGTCAACATCGCGGGCACCCGGCTCGCGGTCGGGCTGGCACTGCTCTTCGTCACGTTGCCCTTCGTCACCCGGGCGGTACAGCCCGTGCTGTTGACCCTAGAAGCCGACGTCGAGGACGCCGCGGCGTGCCTGGGCGCGAGGCCCTGGACGGTGTTCCGGCGGATCATCCTGCCGGCGATCCGGCCGGCCGCGTTGACCGGTGCGTCACTCGCCTTCGCCCGGGCGCTGGGGGAGTTCGGGTCCGTCGTACTGATTGGCGGCAACCTCCCGCACACCGAGATCGGGTCGCAGGTCATCTTCAACGACGTCGAGAACGGCGCACCACAGGCGGCGGCTGCGGTCGGGCTGACCCTGCTGGTGCTGGCGCTGCTGGTGTTTCTCGCGCTCGCCGTGGTGACGAGGCGGTGGGCGCGCCATGGTTAAGTACGCGCTGCGCTTCGGCGTCCTCGGCTACCTGGCACTGCTGCTCGTCGTACCGGTGGGCATGGTGGGCTACCGCACGTTCGAGCACGGCTTCTCGCCGGTCTGGCACACCCTCCGCAGTCACGACGCCGTGCAGGCGATCTGGCTGTCGCTGCTGATCACGGCGATCGCGGTGCCGGTGAACGTGGTCTTCGGGGTTGGCACCGGCTGGCTGCTGGCGCGGCGCAAGATGCCGCTGCCGTGGCTGGTCAACGCCGTCATCAACCTGCCGTTCGCGATGTCGCCCGTGATCATCGGGCTGTCGGTCTACGTGCTGTACGGCCGCACCGGCTGGATCGGCACCTACCTGTTCCAGCACGACATCCCGGTGCTGTTCACCTGGAAGGCGATGGTCATCGCGACCATCTTCGTCAGCCTGCCCTTCGTGGTGCGCGAGGTCGTGCCGGTGCTCGAGGAGCTGGGCACCGATCAGGAGCAGGCAGCCGAGGTTCTTGGCGCGTCGCGGTTGCAGGCGTTCTGGCGGGTGACGCTACCGGCGATCCGGTGGGCGGTGATCTACGGCACCATCCTCACGGTCGCGCGAGCGCTCGGTGAATACGGCGCAGTCAACCTGGTGTCCAGCAACATCGTCGGCCAGAGCCTCACGTTGCCGCTCTACGTCGACAACCGGGTCGGCCAGCTCGACCCGGCCTCGGCCTACACCGCCGGCCTGCTGCTCGCGGTGATCTCGCTGTTGATTCTGGTCGGCATGACGACGCTCTCCGGCCGACGACGGCGGCTCGACGTGGAGGTGTCCGAGTGAGTATCGAGGTTCGCGACGTCAGCAAGTCGTTCGGTGACTTCCATGCGTTGCAGGACGTCAGCGTCGACATCCCGTCAGGTGACTTGACCGCGGTGCTCGGCCCGAGCGGCGGCGGCAAGTCGACGCTGCTCCGGGTGATCGCCGGCCTCGAACACCCGGACACGGGCACAGTGCTGATCGACGGCACTGACGTGACTCATGTCGCCGCTCGCGATCGTGGCATCGGCTTCGTCTTTCAGCATTACGCGGCGTTCACGCATATGACCGTCTGGGACAACGTCGCCTTCGGCCTCAAGGTCGCCCGCGCGCCGAAGGACCGAATTCGCCGCCGGGTCGGCGAGTTGCTCGACCTGGTCCACCTCTCTGGGCTCGCCTCGCGCTACCCGGGCGAGCTGTCCGGTGGCCAACGGCAGCGGATGGCGCTTGCCCGGGCCCTCGCCGTCGAGCCGTCGCTGCTGCTGCTGGACGAGCCGTTCGGTGCGCTCGACGTGAAGGTGCGCGAGGAGCTACGCGCCTGGCTACGCCGACTGCACGACGAGGTGCACACGACGACGATCTTCGTGACCCACGACCAGGAAGAGGCGCTGGAGATCGCTGACCAGATCGTGGTGATCAATCAGGGTCGCGTGGAGCAGGCGGGGAAGCCGACCGTGTTGTACGACGAGCCGGCGAACGACTTCGTGATGAGCTTCCTCGGATCGGTGACCCGCCTCGGCGGGCGGCTGGTCCGACCGCATGACGTCGACGTCTCGCGGACTGCCGTTACCGGCAGTCATCGGGCGACCGTCGAGCGACTGGTCGCGCTTGGCTTTGAGACCCGGCTGGTCGCGAAGGCGGTGGACGACGACGACCCCGTGATGGTCCAGCTCACCCGCAGTCGCGCGCGCGAACTGGGGCTGAAGGCCGGCGACACGGTCTATCTGCGGACCTCGCCGGCGGTAGCGGCGGTGCCACCGCCAGACTCCCGTGCGGCGAGTGCTACGCCCGGGTGAGTGATCATGCGGCACACTTCAATGCGTGCGCATTTCGGCGAAGTCGGACTACGCGATCCGCGCGATGGCCGAGCTTGCCGGCAGCCGCAATGGTGAAGCCGTCAAGGCGGAACAGATCGCGGTCGCGCAGGACATCCCGCTGAACTTCCTGCTCGGCATCCTGCGCGAGCTGCGCAATGCGCATCTGGTGCGCAGCCAGCGCGGCCGCGAGGGCGGCTACCTGCTGAGCCGCCCGGCGAGTGAGATCGCGCTCGCCGACGTGATTCGGGCCGTCGACGGCCCGCTCGCCAACGTCCGCGATCTGAGCCTGTCCGAGCTCAGCTATCCGGGCGCTGCGGAGGCGCTGCGCGATGTCTGGATGGCGGTGCGGGGCAGCCTGCGCGAGGTGCTGGAGAACGTCACCGTTGGCGATCTCGCCGCCGGCCGGCTACCCCGCCACGTGAAGACGCTGGCCGCGCGCCACCAGGCGGAGCGAACCCGGTAGCAAGCCCTGGCTTGACAGGGTTAACCGGACTCTAGGAAGGTAAGGCTAACCTTAGCCGGGATCAGCGCTCGCTCCGGCGCCGTACTTCGAAGGGTTCGTCGTTGCTTCCCACCTTCGTGATCGGCTTGCGCGAGGGGCTCGAGGCAGCCCTCATCGTCGGCATCATCGCGGCGTTCCTGCGTAAGCAGGAACGCGGAGACTTGCTGCGCTGGGTCTACGCCGGCGTCGGGACCGCGATCCTGCTGTGCGTCGCCGTCGGCGTCGGGCTCGAGCTCGCATCGCGCGATCTGCCGCAGTCGCAGCAAGAGGGTCTGGAAACCGTCGTCGGCGTGCTCGCGGTCGGCATGGTCACCTACATGGTCGTCTGGATGCGCCGGCACTCGCGCGAGCTGAAAGGCACGCTCGAAGGGGCGGCGGCTAACGCCCTGGCGACCGGGTCGACCCGCGCTGGCCGGGCGATGGTCGCCATGGCCTTCCTCGCCGTGCTGCGGGAAGGCTTCGAGACCGTCGTCTTCTTGCTGGCCGCGTTCAACGAGACCGGGAATGGTGCCGGCCCGATCGCCGGAGCGGTCCTGGGCATCGCAGTCGCAGTCGTTCTCGGATGGGGCATTTATCGCGGCGGTGTGCGGATCAACCTGTCGAAGTTCTTCCGCGCAACCGGGCTCGTGCTCGTCCTGGTCGCAGCCGGACTGGTCGTCACGGCGCTGCACACCGCTCACGAGGCGGGCTGGCTCGACGCCGGCCAAGGGCAGACCGTCGACCTGACGTGGCTGGTGCGCCCAGGGTCCGTCCAGGCTTCGCTGCTGACCGGCATGCTCGGGGTGCAGCAACATCCGGTCGTGATCGAGGTAATCGGCTGGCTGGTCTACCTCGTTCCGATCGGGATCTACGTCGCGTGGCCACCGGGCCGGTCGGTGCCGGTCCGTGGGATCGTCCGCGGCAGTCTGGCTGCCGGCGCTGCCGCTGCTGTCGCCGCCGGCGTCGTCGCGATTGCCGCTCCGGCCGGGCCGGCGGCCCGGCCAACCACCAGTGCCGCCGGTGGCAGCGCCCGGGTGGTCTCGAGCGATGCCGCCCAGGCGCGCGTCCGATTGGACGGTGTCGGCGGCTTCGACGGAGTGGTCGTGCTGAAGCGAGTGGCCCTGGTCAACGTGAACGGGCTGAAGGCAGACCGCTACGCGAGTACGACGACGGCCGCCGATCCATCGCAGCCGACGCGGCGGCTGAGCGGTGCCGCGATAGCCCGGCTCAACGGCGGTCGCCTTCCCATCGGCGTCATGCTGACCCACGGCACCGCGGCGGTGAGCTATTCGACGACCACGCATGTCGTCGCTGACCTCGAGCCGCACGCCGACCGGATCGTCGGGCTGCGCTGGTCGCGGCAGGCCGGCGCGACGGTCGAGGCGGCGGTCGGTCCGGTCCCGCTCGGCCGGCCGAAGGGAGCGGTGAGCGGCGCGCTGCCCGCCTCGGTCGTTGCCGCTGCCGTTGCCGCCGGCCGACACGACGTGGCGGCTGCGCACCGCCGTGACGATTTCCAAGGCGCCGCGTGGACGCTCGGGGTGGCCGCCATCGGGCTGCTAGTGGCCGCGGCCACGTGCCTGATCGCGACGCGGCGTACGGCGCGACGGCGGACCTCCCTGGACCACCCGGCACCCGAAATGGTAGGGACTAAGGTTAGGCTTACCTAACTAGTCCTGAGGAGTCGTCTCGTGTCGTCTGCTGTCCCTGGCCCGTCCGGGCTTCGATGCGCCGCCCGTCGTACCTGGATCGTCGCGCTGCTTGGCGCGGGCGGAGTCGCGCTCGCCGGCTGCGGCTCCTCGGGTGGGGGGTCCACCCCCGCAGCATCTGGCGGGCACTCCCGGGTTGCGACCGTGACGATCACCGCAGCCGACGGCTGCGCGATCTCCTCGACCAGCTTTCCGGCCGGCGCGCTGACGTTCAACGTGACCAACAAGGACGCGAACGGCGTCAGCGAGGTCGAGCTGCAGAGCGGCGAGCGGATCGTCGGTGAAAAGGAGAACCTGCCGCCCGGGTTCAGCGGCAGCTTCGCGGTCAACGTTGCGGCCGGCAAGTACACCCTCTACTGCCCCGGGGCGAAACAGGAGAACACGCCCCTCACGGTCACAGGCTCCTCGGGCAGCTCGGCGCACTCGAGCACCACCGCATTGCTGCGCACTGGTACCCGCGACTACGCGAAGTACGTGACGACGCAGGTGGGCTACCTGGTGCGCGGCGCTCGCGCCCTGGACCGCGCGCTGCATGGCAGCAGCCTGAGTACGGCGCAGTCGGCGTACGAGAAGGCGCGGCCGTTCTACGAGAAGATCGAGCCGGTGGCGGAGTCCTTTACGGTCGGCAAGAACAATCTTGATGCCGACATCGACGCGCGAATCAACGACGTCCCACGCAGTCACTTCGAGGGTTTCCACCGCATCGAGCTCGGTCTGTTTCAGCGCCATAGCTTGGCCGGACTCAGCGGGTTCGGTGACGGCCTGGTCGCGAACGTCCTGAAACTGCAGCGGCTGACGGACGGGCTGACCTACCAGCCGTACGAGCTGGCCAACGGCGCCCAGGAACTGCTCGACGAGGTCGCCGCGTCGAAGATCACGGGCGAGGAAGAGCGGTACTCACACATCGATCTGCTCGACATCGAAGCGAACGACGAGGGCGCGGAGCAGGCCTTCGCCGACCTGCAGCCTGGGTTGGCGACGATTGACCGGAGCCTGTCCGACGAGATCGCGGCGAAGTTCCGTGCCCTCGACAAGCTGGTCGACGGCTATCGCACCGCCTCGAACCCGTCGGGATTCGAATACTTCACGACACTCACGCGCGCCGACAAGCGGGCCCTCGCAGCCGCAGTGAAGGCCGTGCAGGAGCCGCTGTCGCAGGTTGCCAGCCGAGTTGCCAAGGCGTAGGAGCCAGCTGAGTGAGCGAAGACCGCACGCTGCGTCCCGCTGGCCCCAGTCGGCGCGCCTTTCTCAGCGGTGCACTAGCGGCGGGGGCGGTGGCCGCCGGCGGCGCGGGTGTGGCGATCGGGCGCGAGACAGCGAGCGCGAGTCGTGGCGGCGGCTCGGATGCGCAGCAGCGGGTGCCGTTCTACGGCCGGCATCAGGCCGGCATCGCCACACCCGCGCAGGATCGGCTTGCCTTTGCTGCCTTCGACGTCACGACCAGTGACGTCCAGGCACTGCGAACCATGCTCGGTAGCTGGGCGGCGGCGGCGGCACAGATGACCGATGGCCGGCCGATCGGCGCGGTGAACCTCAGTCCGCAGGCGCCCCCGATCGACACCGGCGAAGCGCTCGGTCTCGGCCCGGCGAGCCTCACTGTCACGGTGGGTTTCGGACCGTCGTTGTTCGACCGCCGATTCGGGTTGGCGTCGCGACGTCCCGCCGCTCTCGAAGACATTCCGCCACTGCCCGGCGACGCCCTACGCCCCGCCATCAGCAACGGCGACATCGGCGTACAGGCCTGCTCGGAAGACCCGCAGGTTGCCTTCCACGTGATCCGCAACTTCGCCCGGCTGGCGCGGGGTACGGCGGTGATGCGCTGGTCGCAGCTCGGCTTCGGCCGGACGTCCTCGACGTCGACCTCGCAGGCCACACCCCGCAACCTGATGGGCTTCAAGGACGGCACCAACAACATCAAGAGCCAAGACGCGGCCGATTTCGACGACTTCGTCTGGGTCGGTGACGAGACCGACCAACCATGGATGCGAGGCGGCAGCTATCTCGTCGCCCGCCGGATCCGGATGCTGATCGAGTCGTGGGACACCGACTTCCTGGCGGACCAGGAAA
>DASZPL010000136.1:0-2581 GCA_035550315.1 Mycobacteriales bacterium
GGGCTCGACGTAAGGAGGGGTGGGTCAGGAGGCGGCTTGGTGTTGCTCGGGTTCCCAGGCGGGGCACCCGCACTCGGGGTGGGCGAGGACGGTACGCCGGCGAAGCGTCAGCTCGGACAAGCCCAGCTCGACCGTTCCGCCGAGCAACGGCGAGACGAAGCGCGCGTCGTCGAGCCAGGCGAGGACGTGCATCGCGGTCAACGACGCCGCCGCGCTGGACAGCGCCACGTCGCACGGCTCGACCGGCCGCGTCTCACCGACGAGCTGCGCGGCGAGCACCGGCCAGACCGGGTCCCGGTCAGCCCGGGCGAGCTCGAGGCAACGCAGACAGGGCGAGCGGCCGGGCACGACCAGCGGCCCGATGGAGGCGGTCGTCTCGCGCACCATCACGAGCAGATGCGCCCGGCGACGGACCCGGACCAGCCACTCAGGCGGGAACGCCGAGCCGGTCGGGGCGAGCACGACCAGCGAGCGGTTCGAGCCGTGGGAAGCGCCGCCGGCGGCCGCGGTGCGCACCGTGCTCACGACCGCGTTGGCGGCGTCCCCGCGGCGGTGGTGCACCCCGATGGCCCGGACGCCACCGGGAGCGAGGTCGGCCGGCCGCAGCAGCGCGGGATCGTCGACCACCACCCGACCGACGCCGGCGGCGGCGAGCAGCGCCGCCAGCGTCGAGCCCGTGCGTCCGGCGCCGAGCACCTCGACGGTGGCCGCCTGCCGGCTCGCCATCGCCCGCGCGGCTCCGCCCGGACGCGGATGGCACAGCGACAGCGACAGCTGGTCGGGGGTCAGCCGGCCGGAGGTCGCGTTGGTCGGGGCGCCGAGCTCGGCGTCGTCGAGTACGCCGGCGCTGCTCAGCAGCTCGAGCAGCGTCTGCCCGCGGTGCACCGGCTGGCCCAGCCGGCCGGCCTCGGCGATCGCGGCGTCGCTCTCGCGGCTGCCGTCGAGCAGCGTCAGGAGCTCTCGGTCAGCCGAGCTCACGCCGCTGACGACGACCGCATGTCGCGGATCGACGCCGAGCTGGAGGGTGGACGGGTCGCGCCAGAGTCGGCGCAGTGCGGGCTTGAGCACCGGACGCATGTGCGCTCCTTGGTGAGCGTCAGCTCGTCGAGACGGACAGGGCGCCGGCAGCCTGCCACCGCGACCACCCCACGCGCATCCGGCCGTCCACAGGAGCGCAGCAGACATACGAAAGGCGCCTGACGGACTCCGTCAGGCGCCTTTCGGCAGTGCGAGTGCGCTGCGCTGAATCCTCAGGCCTTGCCCAGGATCCGGTTCACCTTGGTGCCGCAAACCGGGCAGGGGCCCTGCGCCATGCGGCGGCCCGACTCGCTGGTGCGGATCTCACCTTCGAACTTGCGCTTCTCCTTGCACTTCACGCAGTAGCCCTCATAGGTGTCGGCCATCTCGTCCTCCTCGATCGATCGCCGCCGGCCGGGACCGGCCGAACCTGCTGACAACGCTACCGTCGCCACGCTCGAAATCCGTGGATTCGAGCGTGAGCGCCGCGTTGCCCGCTAGCCTCCGCGGCGTACCAGGCAGCCCCTACCGAATCGGATTCGGTCAGGTTTTCGGGCAGGAGTTCCCCATGAGCGCACCCCTTCGCGTCGAACGACGGCCCTCCGGGGTGGCGATCTTGACCCTCGCGCTCCCCGAGCGGCGCAACGCGATGACCGGCGAGCTGACGGCCGCGTGGACCGCCGCGATCGACGAGCTGCGCGCCGACCCGGCGCTTCGCTCGGTCGTGGTCACCGGCGAGGGCAGCGCCTTCTGCTCCGGCGGCGACCTGTCGTGGATCGGGGAGTCGCCGGACCTGACCGTCCCGGCGATCCGCGACCGGATGCTGCCCTTCTACCGGGCGTGGCTGGCGATCCGCGACCTGGAGGTGCCCAGCATCGCCGCGGTGAACGGACCCGCCGTCGGGGCGGGCCTGTGCCTGGCGCTCGCCTGCGACCTTCGCTACGCGGCCGCCTCGGCCACGCTGTCGGCGCCGTTCACGGCCCTCGGGATGCACGCCGGCATGGCGGCGACGTACCTGCTGCCGGCCACGGTCGGCATCCCGGCCGCGCGCGACCTGCTGCTCACGGGCCGCCGGGTGGACGCCGACGAAGCGCTGCGGCTCGGGCTGGTGAACGGCGTGTACGACGGCGCCGAGCTGCTCGACCGGGCCATCGACGTCGCCGAGCAGATCGCCGGCAACGGCCCGGTCGCGGTGCGGCTGACCGTCGCCGGGCTGCGCAACGGCGCGCCACGCAGCCTCGACGAGGCGTTGCAGTACGAGGCGCTCGCCCAGCCGACGACGTTCGCCAGCGCCGACCTCACCGAGGGCCTCGCTGCGGCCAAGGAGCGTCGCAAGCCCCGCTTCCAGGGCAAGTAGCGCGACGCCGGCCCGCAACGCTCGACGCGGGCCGGGACATCTGGCCCGGGCAATACGAAGCCCCCGAGGCTTCGCACGACAGCCGTTCGCCTTCCCCTTGCGAACGTCCGCCTGGTCAACCACGGGGGCTCCGTTGACATGACCGTACGGAAGCGGTGGGAGCCGCGTCAACGCCCGTCGACGCCGCCCTGTGGACGATGCTGGGGA